>NZ_JAALEH010000048.1:0-41665 GCF_011058195.1 Rhodococcus sp. 14C212
CCCCACCCCCGCCCCGGGTCCGCGCCAGCTGCCGCGCGCCTCGGACGTGCTGCGGTAGAAGTCTCGCAGCTCGATCTGTTTGTCCCGCAATACCAGGGCCGTGCCCGGTGTGGCGGCCGCCGCCTCCTGTTCCGCGTCCTGCTTGGCCTCCGCCAGCCGCCGGCCGATCCGCGCCGCGAACGCCGACTGGAAGTTCAGCCGCGCGGTGACGGCCGCGACGGGCCGGCGCACCCGGGTCCGCACCCGCCGTCCCCCGCGGGTCTCGACCACCGTGCGCACCGTCGTCTCCTCCTTGTAGGTGCCCGAGCGCAGGTACGCGTCGGAGGCGCGGACCATCTGCACCAGCAGCGACGAGTACAGCGCCTCACACACGTCGATGTCGGAGGCGAAGCCGTAGGCGTAGATCACCGTCGACGTCGTGGTGATGTCGCACTGCACGTCGTTGGCGGCGGCGATCGCCAGGAACAGCTGCGCGTACGTCCGCAACCCCTTCCGGCCGGCCTCGCCGATGGTGATCAGGCGCTGCACGGGGGTGGCCCGGCGCTCCCGGCCCGCCGTGTGGGCACGCGCCACCGCCAGATCCACCGACGCCGCCGTGGCCAGCCGCTGTGCGGCGGCGAGGAACGCGTCGGCCTCGTGGGGGTTGTCGGTGGATTCCGCCTGACGGAGCAGGCCACCGATGCGGGTCAGCATCTTCTCCGAACTCACCCAGGCAGGCTACGCCCGCCGGGGTGCCCTTTCGGACCCGTGGTGATCCGAAAGGACACCACGGCGACGGGGTCGCCTATTCTCCTGCCATGGCCCCAGTGACCTTCGACCACGCGACCTGCCTGTTCCCCGGGTCGACCACGCCTGCCGTCGACGCGTTGAACCTGGAGATCGAGGACGGGGAGTTCCTCGTCCTGGTCGGTCCGTCCGGCTGCGGCAAGTCCACCTCCCTGCGGATGCTCGCGGGACTCGAACAGGTGCACAGCGGACGCATCCTCATCGGCGGCCGCGACGTCACGGCGCAGGAGCCCAAGGACCGGGACATCGCGATGGTGTTCCAGAACTACGCGCTCTACCCGCACATGTCCGTCGCCGAGAACATGGGCTTCGCCCTCAAGCTCGCCAAGACACCGAAGGCGGAGATCCGCGCGCGGGTCGAGGAGGTCGCGAAGATGCTCGATCTCGAGCAGTACCTCGACCGCAAGCCCAAGGCGCTGTCCGGTGGGCAGCGGCAGCGTGTCGCCATGGGCCGCGCCATCGTCCGCCAGCCGCAGGTGTTCCTGATGGACGAGCCGCTGTCCAACCTCGACGCGAAGCTGCGCGTGCAGACCCGCACCCAGATCGCGCAGCTGCAGCGACGCCTCGGCACCACCACCGTCTACGTCACGCACGATCAGGTCGAAGCCATGACGATGGGCGACCGCGTCGCCGTGCTCGACAAGGGGATTCTGCAGCAGTGCGCGTCGCCGCGCGTGCTCTACAACAAGCCCGTCAACGTGTTCGTCGCCGGGTTCATGGGCTCGCCGGCTATGAACCTGTTCAGGCTGCCGGTCTTCGACCGCGGGGTGATGCTCGGCGACACCACCGTGCAGGTGCCGCGCGACGTCGTCGGCCGGGTCACCGAGTCGGAAGTGGTGGTCGGCATCCGTCCCGAGCATTTCGAGATCGCGCCCGACGGCCTGGAGATGGATGTCGACGTCGTCGAGGAACTCGGCTCCGACGCCTACATCTACGGCCGCGCCCAGATCGCCGGCCGCCCGCAGCAGGTCGTCGCGCGCGGGGACTGGCGCAATCCGCCCCACAAGGGCGAGCGGGTGCACCTTCGGTTCGACCCGGACCAGGTGCACGTCTTCACCACGTCCGACGGCCGTCGCCTGGGCTGAACCGGGTGGCAGGGCACGACACGGAACCGATCAAGGTCGTGTGGAATCCCTGCAGTCCGGTGCCCTCCATGCCAGAGTAAGGGCCGATGTCGGTGGCCGGGTGCCGCCGACGAGGCTTTTCTCACGATCTCAACGGGGAGTCATTCATGATTCTGAACTCGAAGGCGATGCGCCGCGCGGCGGTCGCGGCGTCCGCCGCGTCGATGCTGGTGCTCACGGCCTGTTCCTCCGACGGCGGCTCGGACGCGGGCAGCGAAGGGGGCACCGCCGCCGGCGGTGAGGGCCGCGGCCCCATCACGATCGTCGAGGGTCAGGATCCGCTGAACACGGCGCTCGAGAGCATCATCGCCGACTGGAACGCGGAGCACCCGGACGAGCAGGTCACCTTCAAGCCGCTGGGCAAGGAAGCGGACCAGCAGCGCGACGACATCACCCAGCGCATGCAGGCCCAGAGCGACGAGTACGACCTCATCGCGGTGGACGTCACCAACACCGCCGAGTTCGCGGCCAACGGCTGGCTGCGGCCGCTCGAGGGTGACTACGCGATCGAGACCGACGGCCTGCTGCCCGCCACGGTCGACTCCGCCACCTACAACGGCACCGTGTACGCGGCGCCGAAGAACACCAACGGCGCGTTCCTGTACTACCGCACCGACCTGGTCGACCGGGCACCCACCACGTGGGCGGAGCTGAAGGAGCAGTGCCCGAAGGCGCAGGAGGCGGGCATCGACTGCTACGTCGGCCAGTTCAAGAACTACGAGGGCCTGACGGTCAACGTCTCCGAGATCGTCAACGCCTACGGTGGCAGCTTCGTCGCCGAGGACGGCACCACCCCGGCCATCGACGACAAGACCGCCGAGGGCCTGCAGTTCATCGTCGACTCGTTCGAGGACGGGACCATCCCCGAGGCCGCACAGACCTACACCGAGGGCGAGTCGCAGAACGCCTTCGGCGAGGGCCGCGCCCTGTTCATGCGCACCTGGCCGGGCTTCTTCACCGACGGTGAGTCCTCGTCGGTCGCCGGCCGCTACGGCATCGCCGTGCTGCCGGGCGTGGACGGCCCCGGCGCCTCCACACTGGGCGGCTACAACGTCGGCATCAGCGCGTTCTCCGATGCGCCGGCGACCGCCCGCGACTTCCTCGAGTTCATGCAGACGCGCAAGTCGCAGACCTACTACGCCGAGGCCGGCGGTGCGCCGGTCCTCGAGGAGGTCTACGACGACCCGCAGATTCTCGAGCAGTACCCGTACTTCGCGACGCTGAAGGAATCCCTGGCCAACGCGCAGCCGCGTCCGGTCACCCCGTACTACTCGCAGGTCTCCAAGGCCATCCGCGACAACGCCTACGCGGCGATCCGCGGTGAGAAGACGGTGGATCAGGCGCTCGCGGACACCAAGGCCGGCATCGAGACCGCCGGCAACTGATGCAGGAGTAGTACATGGCGAAGCCGCAGGTCGAGCCCGCGGACCAGTCGCCCACCACCACGGTCGGGACCGCAGTGATCGGTCCCGACCGTGGCCGTGGAGGCGGCCGGCACCGGGCTCCCGAGCCCCCCGAGCCGCCGGCCGCGGCAGCGAAGGCGCGCCGGCGGATACCGGTGTGGGCGTTCGTCGCGCCGACACTGGTCGTGCTGGCCGTCGTCATCCTGTATCCGCTCGGCCGGGCGGTGTGGATGTCGTTCCACGGCGACGCGAAGAAGCTCGATCCCGAGACGGGGCGGTTCGTCACCGGCGGCTTCGTCGGCGTCGAGAACTACGTCCGCTGGATCACGCAGAGCTGCGGCACCGCGACGGGCTCGATCCCGTGCCCACCGGGCACCCTCGGTTCGCAGTTCTGGGGTTCGGTGGGCAACACCTTCTTCTTCACCGTGGTGACGGTGGCGCTCGAGACGGTCATCGGGTTCGCGATGGCGCTGGTGATGGCGAAGTCGTTCCGCGGCCGCGGCCTGCTGCGCGCGTCGGTGCTGGTGCCGTGGGCGATCCCCACCGCGGTCACCGCGAAGCTGTGGTTCTTCATCTTCGCCAACGACGGCATCGCCAACCAGATCCTCGGCACCGAGATCCTGTGGACGGCCGACCCGTGGCCCGCGCGGTTCGCGATCATCGTCGCCGACGTGTGGAAGACCGCGCCGTTCATGGCGCTGCTCATCCTGGCCGGCCTGCAGATGATCCCGTCGGACGTGTACGAGGCCGCCAAGGTCGACGGCGCGTCCGCCTGGCAGCGGTTCACCCAGATCACGCTGCCGCTGGTGAAGCCCGCGCTCATGGTCGCGATCCTGTTCCGCACGATGGACGCGCTGCGCATGTACGACCTGCCCGCCATCATGATGGGCTCCAATCCGGCCACCTCCACCATCTCGGTGCTGGTGGTGGACCAGATGCGCCAGGGCGCGAACTCCGCGTCGGCCCTGTCGACGATCACGTTCCTCATCATCTTCGCGGTGGCGTTCGTCCTGGTCCGGTTCCTCGGCGCCAACGCGGTGCGCACGCAGGAAGAACAGCGGAAGGGGACCCCGGCATGAGCCACCCGGGCACCGGCAAGGCCCTGCGCGGCAGGATCGGCACCTACGCCGGCGTCGCGCTCATCGTCGTGTGGGGCCTGGCCCCGTGCTACTGGATGATCGTCACCGCGCTGCGCGACCCGGCCGACACGTTCAGCACCACGCCGTGGCCGTCGAACCCGACGCTGCAGAACTTCGCGGATGCCCTGGACCCGTCGGCAAAGGTCAACTTCTCCCGGGCGCTGCTCAACAGCGTGATCATCGCCGGGGCCACCACCGCGATCGCGCTGCTGGTCGGTGTCTTCACCGCCTATGCGCTCTCGCGGTTCGACTTCCGCGGCAAGTACTTCGTCACCGGCATCATCCTCGGCGCATCGATGTTCCCCGTGGTCGCGCTGGTGACGCCGCTGTTCCAGCTGTTCACCGACATCGGCTGGATCGGCAGCTACAAGGCCCTGATCATCCCGAACATCTCGTTCGTGCTGCCGCTGACGATCTACACGCTGACCTCGTTCTTCTCCGAGCTGCCCTGGGAACTCGAGGAGGCCGCCCGCATGGACGGCGCCAGCCGGGGCCAGGCGTTCCGGATGATCATGCTGCCGCTCGCGGCGCCGGCGCTGTTCACCACCGCGATCCTCGCGTTCATCGCGACCGTCAACGAGTTCCTGCTCATGTCGCAGCTGTCGAGCGAGAAGACCGCCCCGGTGACGGTGGCGATGGCCCGGTTCACCGGGACCGACCCGTATGTGACGCCGTATGCGTCGATCATGGCGGGCGGCACCCTGGTGATGGTGCCGCTGGTGGTGATGGTGCTGATCTTCCAGCGTCGCATCATCGCGGGCCTGACCGCCGGCGGCGTCAAGTCGTGAGCCGCCGGCCGTCGCGCCGGCAGCGGCTCGAGCTGCTGCTCGGGTTCCTGACGATGTTCACGCTGCTGGCGCTGGTCGGTGCGGTCGCCGAGCTGCTGTCCGCCGCGCCCGGGGTGGTCCCGTCGCTGGTGCTGCTCGGGTGTGCGGTGGCGTGGGGGCTGACGTTCCGGGCCTGGCGGCGCGCGGGCCCCTGAGGGGCGCAGTATCGCCGCAGCTCGGAGGCGGTTTCTCCGCCGGAGCGCGGGGGCCGGGCGGTGTCCGTGCGCCCTGCGGTACCCGTCACATCGGGTCGGAACTCCGTACCATGCGATCGAGAGGGTGCGATCATTCGTCGGACCCGGATCTTCCGAGAAAGTGGTACGTGTGAGTTCTACGACCCCGTCGAACCCCCAGCACAGGAAACCCACCGCCGCTGCGAAAGCGCGGCGGTGGCGCATCGTCGGCAATGTCGCGCTCGCCGTGGTGGCCGTGCTGGTGCTGGTGCCGGCGCTGGCGTTCGCGGTGGCGTACATGTCGACGGACGTGCCCCGCCCGTCGGACATGAGGACCAACCAGGTCGCGACGGTCTACGCCGCGGACGGTACCACCGAGTTGAGCCGGATCGTGCCACCCGAGGGCAACCGAGTCGAGGTCGACCTCGCGGAGATCCCGGAGCACGTGCGCAACGCCGTGCTCTCGGCCGAGGACCGCAACTTCTACAGCAACCCGGGCTTCTCGGTGAGCGGTTTCGCCCGCGCGGCCCGCGACAACGTGCTCGGCAAGGACACCGCCGGCGGCGGGTCCACCATCACCCAGCAGTACGTCAAGAACGTGCTCGTCGGCGCCGACCGGACCGTCACCCGCAAGATACGGGAGCTGGTGATCTCGACGAAGATGGCCAAGCAGTGGTCCAAGGACGAGATCCTGCAGGCGTACCTGAACACCATCTACTTCGGCCGCGGCGCCTACGGCATCGCCGCCGCCGCGCAGGCGTACTTCGGCAAGCCGGTCGGGGAGCTGTCGGTGGCCGAGGGCGCTGTGCTCGCCGGGGTGATCCAGACACCGTCGGCGCTCGACCCCGAGTTCAACCGGCCGGCGATCGAGGCGCGCTGGAACTACGTCCTCGACGGCATGGTCGAGATGGGCGAACTCGACACCGCCGAGCGCGACGCCCAGGAGTTTCCCCTGACGGTGCCGGCCGCGCAGGCGACGCAGACCAACGAGGCCGGCGGGCCGGAGGGGCTGCTGCGCACCCAGGTGATCCGCGAGCTCGAGGCGGCGGGCATCAGCGGCCAGGTACTCAGCACCGAGGGCCTGCAGATCACGACGACGATCGATCCGCGGGCGCAGCAGGCGGCGATCGACTCGGCTCGCGAGACCCTCGAGGGCGAACCGGCGAACCTGCGCACGGCCGTCGTGTCGATCGATCCGCGCACCGGCGCGGTCCGGGCGTACTACGGCGGCGAGGAGGGTGCCGGGTTCGACTTCGCGCAGGCACCTGTGCAGACCGGCTCGGCGTTCAAGGTGTTCGGCCTCGTCGCGGCGCTGAAGGACGGCATCGGCCTGAACGCCCGGTTCAGCAGCGCACCGCTGACCGTCGGCAATCTCGAGATCGGCAACGTCGAGGGCGAGTCGTGCGGCGTGTGCACCATCGCCGAGGCGCTGAAGCGGTCGCTGAACACCAGCTTCTACCGGCTGATGCTGGCCATGGAGAACGGGCCGCAGAAGATCGCCGATGCCGCGCACGAGGCCGGCATCCCGCTCGAGATTCCCGGCATCGAGGGTCCCACGCTCAGCCACAACGGCGGCGCACCGGAGGGCGGCGTCGTGCTGGGCCAGTACCAGTCGCGGGTGATCGACATGGCGTCGGCCTACGCCACGCTCGCCGCGTCGGGGACCTACCACCAGCCGTACTTCGTGCAGCGGGTCGTCAACGCGGAGGGCGAGGTGCTGCTGGACCGGCCCGCGTCTCCGGGCGAGCAGCGCCTCGACCCGGCCGTCGCGGACAATGTCACGCAGGCGATGCAGCCGATCGCCGCGTACTCGCGCGGACACGCGCTCGCGGGCGGGCGGCCGTCGGCGGCGAAGACCGGGACCACCCAGCTCGGTGACACCGGCCTGAACAAGGACGCCTGGATGGTCGGGTACACCCCGTCGCTGTCGACCGCGGTGTGGGTCGGCACGCCGGATGGCACCGCGATCACGAACAGCTGGGGCGGGTCGATCTACGGTTCGATGCTGCCGTCGGACATCTGGAAGGGCACGATGGACGGCGCCCTCGAGGGCACCGAGGTCGAGAGCTTCCCGTGGCCCGAGCCGATCGGCGGGCAGGCGGGCGTGCCGGTCGACACCGGGGTGACGGCGCCGTCGAACAATGCCCCGGCGCCCGTGCAGCTGCCCCAGCTGCAGCTGCCGGAGCTGCCGCCGATCACGATCCCGGCGCCGCCGGTGGAGCTGCCGCCGGAGATCCAGGTGCCGCAGCAGATCGAGGTCCTGCCGGGAGTGACGATCCAGATCCCCGGATAGGTGATGGCGCCGCCGTAGAGGTGAGCGGCACCGCCGCCGTGGGGGTGAGCGGCACCGCCGCCGTGGGGGTGAGCGGCACCGCCGCCGGACCCTCGGGTCGGACCGGCCTGGGGTCCGAGAGACGCCACGGCCGCGCCGCGGCCTCGAACGTGGCGAACGCCTGCGCGGCCGTCAGCTCGCCCGCGGCGACAGGACCGAACAGGCCGACGATCCCCCACGCGAGGAACCGCACCGCCGGATCGCACTCCGTCTCCTCCGCGTCGCGCTGTTCCCGCAGGTGGCCGGCAAGGACCTCGTGGACCATGTGGGTGGTGGCGCGCACGAGCACGGCGTCGCTGCGCCGGCCGGCCAGCGCTTCGTACAACCGCGGGTGCTGCTCGCACAGGTCGAACACGGTGCGCACCGGTCCCCACGGCGTCTGTCGTCCCCGAGCGCGTTCCTCGACGGCCCGCTGCACGTATTCGGTGCAGCTGACCACCAGCAGGTCGTCCTTGTCGCGGAAGTGGTGGTAGAACGTGGAGCGGCCGACGTCGGCGCGATCGAGGATGTCGCGGACGGAGACGCGGTCGTAGCCCTTTTCGGTGAGCAACTCGATCAGCGCTCGGTGCAGTTCGTTGCGGGTCCGTCGGACACGGCGGTCCTCGGTGGGCGGCACGGGTTCTCCTGCGGTCGTCGGCGTTACCGCACATTGTGCGCCCGAGTGTCCGGAACCGGACACTTTCCGGGGTTTCGCTCCTGGCGTCGCGCGGCGACCGTCGTAACCATGGAACCATGAGACACAACGACTTCCAGCGACAGTCCACCGTCCACGACGACGGACCGGGGGTGCTGATCACCCGGGTCCGTGGGTATGCCGCCTTCAACACGATCTTCTTCGCCGGCCGGCGGTCGCGGGTCGACGCCGCGGCGGCGGACCTGCTCGACCTCCGGCGGGGGCAGGCAGTTCTCGACATCGGATGCGGACCGGGGGCATTCGCTCGCGTTCTGGCCGAGCGGGTCGGTCCCACGGGGCGCGTGGTGGGGGTGGACCCGTCGCGGCAGATGATCGACCACGCGACCGCACGGGCGCGAAGGCTGCCCCACTGCGAGTTCCGCGTCGGTACGGCGCAGGAGCTCGACGACCCCGACGAGTCGTTCGATGCGGTGACCGCGATGTTCTCGATGCACCACATCCCCGAAGGCCGGCGCGACGATGCGCTGGCCCAGTTCTTCCGGGTGCTCCGTCCGGGCGGCCGGTTGCTGCTCGCCGACATGTACCCCACCGACCGGATCCGCCCGATCGCGGTGCGGGTCCTGACCCGTGCGATGCGCCACCGTCACGACGAGACCGGCACCTCGGACGTCGCCCGGGCGGTCGACCCGATCGCCGCCGTCGACGTCCGCAACTACGCCGGCGCACTGCGGAGAGCCGGATTCGACGAGCCGGCCTTCCACGAGATCCGGCCGTCGACCGGCTGCCTGGTGGCGGTCAGACCCGGTCCTCGCGGATGAGCCGGACGGCATGGTCGACGACGTCCTCGACCGACACGGACGGCTCGGCGGTCCGGTCGATCGAGAGCGACTCGACCATCGCCCACCAGCCCCGCAACCGCATGATCGTCCATGCGTCGCCCTCGGTGCCGAGCGCGGTCAGGGTCCGTTCGACCATGGTGCCCCGCATGGCCTCGCGGATCTCCCGGATCTGTGGGTCGGCGCCGAATCCGCCGTGGAACAGCGCCTGATAGTTCTGCCCGTGCCGGTCGATGAACGACACGAAGGCATACACGACGGCGCGCAACGGATCGGCGTCGTCGGGATCGGGGACCGCCGCCCGGAGCAGGCGACGAGCGGCCGCGGCCACGACCGCGACGTAGAAGTCCTGTTTGGTGGGGAAGTAGCGGAACAGCAGACCCCGGGAGATCCCGGCGATCTCGGCGACCCGGTCGACGGACAACGCGTGGATGGGCCGGGTGGCCAGTTCCTGAAGCCCGATGGCGACGAGCTGGCGCTTGCGTTCCTCCGGAGGCAGGCGTCGCCGCTTCTCGGTGCTCACGGATGGACCCTCCCTCTTGATGGTGTGCTGCGCGCCCGGCTAGTCTAACTAAGCATTGCTCAGTTAGAGCCACGGAGGCCTCATGGATTTCGGTCAATCGGAACGCTCGCGCGAGTATCTCGAGCGGCTGCGCAGCTTCGTCGCCACCGAGGTGGTGCCCGTGGAGGAGAGGCTGCGCCGGGAGCGGGTCGCCCCCTTCGCGGCACGCGGCGACAGTTCGGGTGCCGCGACGTGGTCGGTGCCCGACGAGTTCCGCGAACTGCAGCGCAAGGCCCGCGCCCAGGGCCTGTGGAACCTCTTCCTCCCCGACGCCGAACTCGGTGCGGGCCTGTCGAACGTCGAGTACGCCTCCCTGGCCGAGGAGATGGGCCGTTCCCCGTTCCGGTCGTCGATCTTCAACTGCGACGCCCCGGACACCGGCAACATGGAGGTGCTCTACCACTACGGCAGTCCCGAACAGAAGGAACGCTGGCTGCGTCCCCTTCTCGACGGCGAGATCCGCTCGGCGTTCTGCATGACCGAGCCCGGTGTCGCCTCCTCGGATGCGACGAACATGGCGGCCACCGCCCTCGTCGAGGGCGACGAGGTGGTGCTCAACGGAAGCAAGTGGTGGAGCACGGGCATCGGCAGTCCCGACTGCAAGATCCTCATCTTCATGGGCCTCACCGACCCCAAGGCGCCCAAGCACCAGCAGCACTCGATGGTGCTGGTGCCGATCGACACCCCCGGGGTGAAGGTCGAGCGGATGCTGTCCACCATGGGCTTCTACGACGAGCCCGGCGGCCACGGCGAGGTGTCGTTCACCGACGTGCGCCTGCCGCTCGACGCGATCATCGCCGGCCCCGGCCGCGGATTCGAGATCGCCCAGGGCCGCCTCGGTCCCGGCCGCGTCCACCACTGCATGCGCCTGATCGGGCTCGCCGAGCACGCCCTCGAACTCGCCTGCCGCCGGGGCCTCGACCGCGTCGCGTTCGGCAAGCCCCTGGTCAACCTCGGCGGCAACCGCGAACGCATCGCCGACGCGCGCATCGCGATCAACCAACTGCGGCTGCTCGTGCTGCACACCGCCTGGCTGCTCGACACCCAGGGCCTGTCCGGCGCGCGTTCCGCCGTCTCCGAGATCAAGGTCGCCACCCCGCGCGTGGTGCAGCAGGTGATCGACTTCGCCATCCAGATCCATGGCGGCGCAGGTCTTTCGGATGACTTCCCGCTCGCCGGTGCCTGGACGGCCGCGCGGGCGCTGCGCCTGGCCGACGGTCCCGACGAGGTGCACCAGGGCCTGGTGGCCCGCTTCGAACTCGGCAAGTACACCAACCCGGAGGGGCGCAAGTGACGATTCCCGACAACGCCCGCGCCGTCCGCGACGAGGACGCCTTCGACGTCGCGGCCGTCGCGGCCTGGCTCGGCGAGCACGCCGGCATCGCCGGAACCCCGGAGGTCCACCAGTTCTCCGGTGGTGCTTCGAATCTCACCTACCTGTTGCGCTACCCCGACCGGGACCTCGTGCTGCGCCGGCCGCCGGTGGGGGCCAAGCCGTCCTCCGGTCACGACATGGTCCGCGAGTACCGCATCCAGTCGCTGCTCGCGCCCGCCTACCGGTACGTGCCGCGCATGGTCGGCCTGTGCACCGACCACAGCGTGCTCGGCAGCGACTTCTACGTGATGGAGCGGGTACCGGGGACCATCCTGCGGGCGAACCCGCCGGCCGAACTCGGCCTGACACCCGAGCGCACCCGCACGCTGTGCCTGCGGATCGTCGACCTGCTCGTCGAGCTGCACGGCGTCGACCCCGCGGCCACGGGGCTTAGCGAATTCAGCCGCGGCTCCGGATACGTCGCGCGCCAGATATCGGGATGGACCGCGCGCTACGAGAAGGCGCGCACCGAGAACGTTCCGGACTTCGCCCGGGTCACGAAGTGGCTGAACGACACCCAGCCCGCCGACGTGGCCTCGGCCGTCATCCACGGCGACTTCCGGCTCGACAACGTGGTGCTCGACGAGAACGACCCGCTGCAGCCCGTCGCGGTGCTGGACTGGGAGCTGGCCACCGTCGGCGATCCGCTCATGGATCTCGGCTCGTCCCTCGCCTACTGGGTGCAGGCCGACGACGATCCGATGCTGCTCGCCACCAAACGGCAGCCGTCGGACCTGCCGGGCATGCTCACCCGCCGCGAGATCGTCGACTACTACTCGCAGAAGACCGGCCTCGCCGTGGACAACTGGGGCTTCTACGAGGTCTTCGGGCTCTTCCGGCTCGCGGTGATCGCCCAGCAGATCTACTACCGCTACCACCATGGACAGACCACCAACCCGGCGTTCAAGGACTTCTGGGTGATCGTCGGCTACCTGGACTCGCGGTGCAACACACTGATCGACGACATCGAGGCGGGACGCGCATGAGCACGCGGAGGAACATTCTCATCACCGGCGCGAGCTCCGGCCTCGGCGCCGGCATGGCCCGCGAATTCGCCGCGCGGGGCCGCAACCTCGCCCTCGCGGCGCGACGGACCGAGCGGCTCGAGGAGCTGCGCGACGAACTGCTCGCGAAGCACCCGGGCATCACCGTCGCGGTGCGGCGGCTCGACGTGGACCGGCACGAGGACGTGTTCACGGTCTTCCGGGAGTTCGACGACGAACTCGGCGGCCTCGACCGGGTGATCGTCAACGCGGGCCTGGGCAAGGGACAACCGCTGGGCACGGGCTACTTCCGCGCCAATGCGCAGACGGCGAACACCAATTTCCTGGGCGCGCTGGCGCAGAGCGAGGCCGCCCTCGAGCTCATGCGCCCCCGCAACGCCGGTCACGTGGTGCTGATCTCGTCGGTGAGTGCGGTGCGCGGAATGCCGCGCAATCTCACGACGTACGCGGCGTCGAAGGCCGCCGTCGCGGCGCTCGGCGAGGGCATGCGTGCGGACCTGGCCCGCACGGGCATCCGGGTGAGCACGATCTTCCCGGGGTTCATCCGCTCGGAGATCAACGAGAAGGTCGAGAACGTGCCGTTCATCGTCGACACCGAGACCGGGTGCCGCGCGCTGGCGGCCGCGATCGAGAAGGAACCGCACAAGGCGTACGTCCCGAGCTGGCCGTGGACGCCGCTCGCCTATGCGATGAAGGTGCTGCCGCTGTCCGTCGTCAGCCGGATGGTGTGAGTTCCTGCCCCGACGCGAAGTGGCCGAATGTCACATTCCTTCAGTCGAATCGAAGGAATGTGACATTCGGCCACAGAGGCGGTGGAAGCCGCGGATCAGGCGTCGGCGCCGATGATGAAGGCCTCGAGCTCGGCGCGAGCCTTGTCGTCGGCCATCTGGACCGGCGGGGACTTCATCAGGTAGGCGGAGGCCGGCAGGACGGGGCCGCCGATGCCACGGTCCTTGGCGATCTTCGCGGCGCGGAGGGCGTCGATGATGATGCCGGCCGAGTTGGGCGAGTCCCACACCTCGAGCTTGTACTCGAGGTTCAGCGGCACGTCGCCGAAGGCACGGCCCTCGAGGCGGACGTACGCCCACTTGCGGTCGTCGAGCCAGCCGACGTGGTCGGACGGGCCGATATGGACGTCGTTGGCGCCCATCTCCTTCTTGAGGTTGGAGGTGACGGCCTGGGTCTTGGAGATCTTCTTCGACTCGAGGCGCTCGCGCTCGAGCATGTTCTTGAAGTCCATGTTGCCGCCGACGTTGAGCTGCATGGTGCGGTCGAGCTGCACGCCGCGGTCCTCGAACAGCTTCGCCATCACGCGGTGGGTGATGGTGGCGCCGACCTGCGACTTGATGTCGTCGCCGACGATCGGGACGCCGGCCTCGGTGAACTTGGCGGCCCACTCCGGGTCGGAGGCGATGAACACCGGCAGCGCGTTGACGAAGGCGACGCCGGCGTCGATGCAGCACTGGGCGTAGAACTTGTCGGCCTCTTCGGAACCGACGGGCAGGTAGGACACGAGCACGTCGACCTTCGCGTCCTTGAGCGCCTGCACGACGTCCACGGGCTCGGCCTCGGAGAGCTCGATGGTCTCGGCGTAGTACTTGCCGATGCCGTCGAGGGTGTGGCCACGCTGGACGGTGACGCCGCTCGGCGGCACGTCGGCGATCTTGATGGTGTTGTTCTCGCTGGCGAAGATCGCCTCGGAGAGGTCGAAGCCGACCTTCTTCGCGTCCACGTCGAATGCGGCGACGAACTGGACGTCGCGCACGTGGTACGGGCCGAACTCGACATGCATCAGACCGGGAACGGTGGTGCCCCGCTCCGCGTCCTTGTAGTACTCGACGCCCTGGACCAGGGACGAGGCACAGTTCCCCACGCCTACAATGGCCACGCGCACCGCGGTGCTGTTCTCACCCATGGTCGGGTTCTCCTTCTGTGTTGCGTTGTGCTGTCGACTGCTCGGCGGCGATCAATTCGTTGAGCCAGCGGACCTCGCGCTCGCTGGACTCCAGTCCGAGCTGATGAAGCTGACGGGTGTAGCGGTCCAAGGTGCCGCTGGCCCGTCCGATTGCGTCGCGGAGCCCTTCTCTGCGCTCCTCGACCTGGCGGCGCCTGCCCTCGAGGATCCGCATCCGCGCCTCGGCGGGGGTGCGGCTGAAGAAGGCGAGGTGCACGCCGAAACCGTCGTCGGTGTAGTTCTGTGGCCCGGTGTCGGCCACGAGCTCGGAGAAGCGCTTACGGCCCTCCGGGGTGAGCTGGTACACGCGACGGGCTCGTCGCTTGACGGGGCCGGGTATTCCCGAGTCCTCCTCGATGAGTCCGTCGACTTGCATGCGTCGCAGCGTCGGGTAGAGGGAACCGTAGGAAAACGCGCGGAACGCGCCGAGCAACCCGGTCAGTCGTTTGCGGAGCTCGTAGCCGTGCATGGGCGACTCGAGGAGCAGCCCGAGGATTGCCAGCTCGAGCAAAGGGCCTCCTCCACCGTGTCGATGAACTTATCCGAGTGATGCGATTGTCGATTATATCGCACCGATATATAGGACGATACTGGAGGAGAGTGCATGTGACAACGAGTAGCGGTAAATCGGTCAGGGTTCGTAGGGGAACACCGCGATCGGCGTGCCGTCGAACGCGAAGACGACATGCCCGCCCTGATCCGTGCCGGGACGCTGAGCGTGGACCGCGACCGTGGCCCGGCCCTCGTCGTCGACGTCGAAGCCGACCAGTTCCACCCGGCCGTCGGGCACCCGCAACGTCGCGGGGGCACCGAGGATCATTTCCGACACCGCGACCAGGTCCAGACCCGCCAGATCGAAGGCCACCGCATCCGACGGCCGGGTACTCGGACTGCTCCACGAGTCGAACTCGCCGTCGAAGCTGTACGAGAGGTACCGGTGCGGATCGCCGGCCGCCGCCCGATCGAACGACGCATGCTCCGGGAACAGGGTCAGGTCGTCGACCAGCGTGTCGCCGAACTCGGCCCGATAGTCCGCCACGAACCGGGCCAGCCCCTGCGGCGACGTCAGGTCCGGCAGCGGCTCCGGTCCGTCCGCCGCGTTCCCGACGAGCCCCGCCAGCGCGCCCGTCACGGCCCCCACCGCGACGGTCGTCGCCGCGATCACCACACGCCGGATCCTCACCGGGTCCCCTGGTTCTCGAACCGATGCAGTTCGATCAGGTCGCCCTGCGGCGTCACCTCGAGGAAGCCGGTCTCGCCCGCCGCGTTGCGCACGAAGATGCGCACCGACGGCTGGTCGTACGAGAAGCCGACGGCGATGTGGCCGACCGTGCCGTCCGGCACGCCGACGCTCTGCGGCGCCCCCGCGACGTAGCGGGCGATCTCGTCGACATCCAGCGACGCCAGGTCGACCACCGGGGTGTCCACGGCGCGGGTCCGGGGCGCATCGTCCGGGTCGAAACCGCCGCGGTAGGTGTACGACACCGTGCGGTCCGGGACGTCGGGGACGGAGCGGGTGACGCTCGCGTGCTGCTCGAAGAAGTTCACCTCGTCGACGAGCGTGTTCCCGAACGCCGCCAGGTGGTCGGCCCGGTACTGCTCGAGGCCGGCCCGGGTCACCAGGCTCGGCGTCGGCACCACGACCGGGTGCAGCGCCGCCGGATCGAGGTACAGCGCCTGCTGCGCCTCGGCGGGGGGCGGGTCGGCGCGCACCCAGCGGAACGTCGCCACCCCCGCGACCACCGCCACCGCCACCACGGCCCCGGCGAACACCCGGGGACCCCAGGCGCGGACCTGTGCCGCCGCGGCGACGCCCGGGCTCGCCTGCAGGTCGGCGACCAGTTCGCCGAGTTCGCCGAGCGTGTCGGCCGCACCGGCACGCGCATCCCGGGCCTCGTGCTCGGTGCCCGAGAGCTGTCCGTCCGCATACGCCGCGTCGAGCCGCGCCCGGACCGCAGCCCGATCGGCGTCGCGTGCCCTGATGGAAGGCGAATGGCGGCCGATCATGCGGGAGATCGTAACGACGCAGCTCAGAACACGCGCAGCACGGTGCCGTCGAACAAAATCTTCACGTACCGCGTGGCGTCGCCGGACTCGACGTAGATGTTCATCGCCGGGGTGCCGTCGTGGGCGAACGACACGTGCGAGACCGCGCCGTCGGGCAGGCCGACCAGCGCGGGTGCCTCGGCGATCCGGGCGGACACGGCCCCCGCGTCGACCGCGCCGAGGTCGAAGTCCTGGTAGCCGGGGAAGCGCTGCACCGTCACCGGTTGGGCCCGCATCGCCCCACCCGCGTAGGTGTACGTCGCGATCCGGCCCGGCTCGTCCGGTAGCGCCCGTTCGATGTGGGCCCGCTCGGGATAGAGGACCAGCCGGTACACGACCGTGTCGCCGAAGCGGTCCCGCACCGACGCGAGAACCGCCTCGAACCCGCCGGGCTCGAGCGGCCGGACCGGGGTCACCACGATCGGGTCGACACCGTCGTCGGGGGCCGCCACCGGCGCGGCGGGCTGCTCCCGCGCCGCCGCGGGCCCCGGCACCGGGCCGTCCCGATCCGACAGCATCACCGCCGCGCCGACCGCCGCAGCCGTCACCGCGACCGTCACGGCGACGGCCCGGCGCAGACCCGACCGTCGGCCCGGCGGCGGCACCGCGAGGCCCCCGGGATTCTCCGGTGGCTGCAGGTCGCGGACCAGGTCCGCGAGCTCGCCCAGCGTCTTCGCGGACATCGCCCGGGTCGTCCGATCCCGGTGCTCCCCGAAATCGAGCTGACCGTCGGTGTAGGCGGTGTCGAGACGTCCGCAGACCAGTGCCCGGTCGATGTCGCGTGCCCGCGTTCGCGGCGTGTGTCGGCTCACCACCCGGGCAGCCTAGAACGCCCGATATGGGCGTGTCGCGCAGTCACGCGCCCCACACCCCGCCCACCCACGTGCCGTCCGCACGTACTCTGGACCCGTGCGGATACAGCGGCAGGTGGTGGACTACGCGCTGCAGCGCAGGTCGCTGCTCGCCCAGGTCTACTCGGGGCGGACCGGCGTCTCAGAGGTGTGCGACGCCAGCCCCTACCTGCTCCGCGCCGCCAAGTTCCACGGTCGGGGCAGTGACGTGGTCTGCCCGATCTGCCGCAAGGAGCAGCTGACACTCGTGTCGTGGGTGTTCGGCGACAAGCTCGGCCCGGTGTCCGGGTCGGCCCGCACCGCGGAGGAACTGGTTCGCCTGGCCGCCAGCCAGGAGGAGTTCTCCGTCCACGTGGTCGAGGTGTGCCGCACGTGCAGCTGGAACCACCTGGTCCAGTCCTATGTCCTGGGGGCGGAACCCGCGCCCAAGCGGCCCCGCCGCAGGTCGACCGGCCAGAGCCGCCGCACCGCGAGCGAGTGAGCCGTGCGCGACCCCTGCTGAACCGCCCCGTCCCCGGTGACCCCGTCCCCTGTGACACTGCACTGCCCGAAGAACACTGCACTGCCCGAACGCGCGCTGCCCGACGAGACCGAAGTCTGCAGACGTGAAACGAGGACGCGTGCCACCGCGTCCGCGCTACCGGTTGGAGATGAAGTACGTGAGTTCCCCCCACAACGATCCGCAGGGCGAACGGCCGAGGCCGCCGCACGGGAACGGACCGGCAGGTCCCCCGCCGCCGCGGCGACCGGGACCCGTGGGGGGACCCCCGCCCGGACGCACACCCGGGGGTGTGCCGCCCATGGATCGGCGGATGCCGCCGCAGGGACGCCCCTATCCGCCGCAGCCGCGCCCCCGGCAGGGTGGGCCGCAGCCGTACCCGCCGCAGCAGTTCGCCGCGGGGAACCCCCAAGCGCCGCGACCGCAGCACCCACCGCAGGACCGAACCCGGCAACTGCCGCCCCAGAACCGGCCCCCGGTGCCGAACCAGAACCGTCAGCAGCCGCCCGACCGGCCGGCCGGCGGCCCACCCGGGCCCGGCGGGCGTCCCCCCACGCCTCCGCCCACCGCGCGCGGTGGTGGCGACGAGCCACCCCGCGGTGGTGGCGAGCCCAAGTCGACGCGCTGGCGCACCGTGCGGCGCGTCGGCTACGTGGCCGTGGCGCTGGCTCTGGTGCTGCCCATCCTCGCGTTCATGCTGGCCTACGTCGTCCAGGAGGTCCCGCGACCCGGTGACCTGAAGACCAACCAGGTGGCCACCGTCTACGCGGCCGACGGCTCGACCGTCATCACCAAGGTGGTGCCGCCCGAAGGCAACCGCACCGAGGTGGGGCTCGACGAGATTCCCGAGCACGTCCGCAACGCCGTGCTCGCCGCCGAGGACCGCGACTTCTACAGCAACCCGGGATTCTCGGTCAGCGGCTTCGCCCGCGCGGCCCGCGACAACATCCTCGGCCGGGAGAGCGCCGGCGGTGGTTCGACCATCACCCAGCAGTACGTGAAGACGGCGCTGGTCGGCTCCGAGCGCACCCTCACCCGCAAGATGAAGGAACTCGTCCTCGCGTCCAAGATGGCCAACCAGTGGTCCAAGGACGACATCCTCGCCGCCTACCTGAACACCATCTACTTCGGGCGCGGTGCGTACGGCATCGCCGCCGCCTCCACGGCATACTTCGGCAAGCCGGTCGGCGAGCTCAGCGTCGAGGAGGGCGCGGTGCTCGCCTCCTCCATCCAGCTGCCGTCGCTGCTGGATCCGGAGACCAACCCCGAGGGCGCCCAGGCACGCTGGAACTACGTCCTCGACGGGATGGTGTCCGCCGGCACCCTGAACGCGGCCGACCGGGCGTCGATGCAGTACCCGCGGTACGTGCCGCTGGCCGAGGTCGACAACGGCGGCCAGTCCAACGGGCCGGAGGGCCTGCTGCGCAACCAGGTGCTCCGGGAGCTCTCCGAGGAAGGCATCGACGAGAACCTGCTCAACACCGAGGGACTCCAGATCACCACCACGATCGACCCGCAAGCGCAGGAGGCCGCGCTCGACGCGGTCCGCTCGAACATGGAGGGCGAGCCGGAGGAGCTGCGCACCGCCGTGGTGTCCGTCGATCCGCGCAGCGGTGCCGTCCGCGCCTACTACGGCGGCGACGACGGGGCCGGGTTCGACTTCGCCCAGTCCGGCCTGCAGACCGGCTCGTCGTTCAAGGTGTTCGGCCTGGCCGCCAACCTCGACCAGGGCAACCCGTTGTCCGCCATGTACGACAGCGGCCCGCTCACCGTCAACGGCATCTCGATCGGCAACGTCGAAGGCGAGAACTGCGGTACCTGCACCATCGCCGAGGCGCTGAAGCGGTCGCTCAACACCAGCTTCTACCGGATGATGCTCGAGATGGACAACGGCCCGCAGGCCATCGCCGACATGGCGCACCAGCTCGGCATCCCCGAGGAGCTCCCCGGTATCGGCGAGACCCTCACCGAGCCCGGCGGCGTCGGCCCCAACTACGGCATCGTGCTCGGCCAGTACCAGTCCCGCGTGATCGACATGGCGTCGGCGTACGCGACGCTCGCCGCGTCCGGCACCTACCACGAGCCCTACTTCGTGCAGAAGGTCGTCACCGCCGACGGCACGGTGCTGCTCGACCGCGGCACCCCGGCCGGCGAGCAGCGGGTCGACGAAGCCGTCGCCGACAACACCACCGCCGCGATGATGCCGATCGCCGCGTACTCCAACGGACACGCCCTCGCCGGCAGCCGGCCGTCCGCCTCCAAGACCGGCACCGCCCAGCTCGGCGACACCGGCTCGAACAAGGACGCCTGGATGGTCGGCTACACGCCGTCGCTGTCCACGGCCGTGTGGGTCGGCACCGAACAGGGCCTGCCCCTGGAGAACAGCTGGGGCGGCATGATCTACGGCTCCGGCCTGCCGTCGGACATCTGGAAGGACACGATGGACGGCGCCCTCGACGGCACCGACGTCGAGAAGTTCCCGACGCCCGAACCGATCGCCGGACAGGCCGGCGTGCCGGCGTACTCCGCGCCGGCGCCGCCGAAGACCGCGACCCCGACCCCGACGACGACCGAGCGGACGACGCCGGAGCTGCCCACGCCGCCGGAGATCACGACCCGCAACGTCGAGATCCTCCCGGGCGTGACCATCCCCATGCCGGGGGTGGCGCCGCAGACCACTACGCAGCGGGTGCCCACGCCGACCCCCACCACGGAGGAGGACACGCCGGGCTTCGGGACACAGGACGACTCGACCGGCACCGGCGAAGACCCGCAGTCCGGCAACGGCCGGCTCCAGGAGGACCCGGTCGGCGCCACTCCCGGCGGGTAGCCTCGCGGGGTGACCGAGAAGAGAGAGCTCGCGTCGCCGGGTCCGCTCGCCGCCGACCGCCGATCCGCGGACTGGCGCGACGCGCCCGGATGGACCGATCCGACGGTGTCGCGCCTGTCCACCGTCATCGGCGGTCCCGTCGGGCGGTACGCCCTGCTCGGACGCACTCGCTTCTTCACGCCGCTGCGCGCGATGCTGCTCCTCGCGGTGGTGTTCCTCGCCCTCGGCTGGTTCACCAAGGCCGCCTGCATCCAGCAGGGACCGGTCGGGGAGGGCGGCGCGCTCGGACTGGACTGGAGCGACAACCGGCAGTACGTCGCCATGTGCTACTCCGACGTCGTCCCGCTCTACGGGGCCGAACGCCTGAATACCGGCGCCTTTCCGTACAAGACGTCGTGGGAGGAGCCCGGCCCGGACGGGCAGACCCAGGTCCGGTACATGGAGTATCCGGTCCTCGCCGGCCTCTACCAGTATGTCTCGATGCGGGCCGCGAAGGCCTGGGACGCCACGTCGTGGCTTCCGGGCGGCCTGCAGGTGGCGATCTACTTCGACATCGTCGCCGTGGGTCTCGCCATGGCCTGGCTGGCCACCGTGTGGGCCACCGCCCTCTCCGCCGGCCGCCGCATCTGGGACGCGGCGCTCGTCGCCGCCTCGCCGCTGGTCGTCGTGCACGCCTTCACCAACTTCGACGCCCTCGCCACCGCCTTCGCGGCCGGCGGGTTGCTGGCCTGGGCGCGGCGACGGCCGGTACTCGCCGGGGTGCTGCTCGGGCTCGGTGCCGCCACCAAGCTGTATCCGCTGCTGCTGTTCGGCCCGCTCCTGCTGCTGTGCCTGCGCACCGGGAAGCTGCGGGCGCTCGGGCAGGCGGCCGGTGCCGCGGCCGTCGCGTGGCTCGTGGTGAATCTGCCGATCATGGTCCTCTACCCGCGCGGCTGGGCCGAGTTCTTCCGGCTCAACACCGACCGCGGCGCGGACCCCGATTCGATCTACAACGTCGTGCGGTCGCTGACCGGCTGGTCCGGCTGGGACACCTCCACGCTGAACTCGGTGTCGCTGCTGCTGTTCGCCGTGGCCTGCGCCGGCATCGCGTGGCTCGCGTGGACGGTTCCGCGCCGCCCCCGCCTCGCCCAGTTGTGCTTCCTCGTGGTTGCCGCGTTCCTGCTCACCAACAAGGTGTGGAGCCCCCAGTATTCGCTGTGGCTGGTGCCGCTCGCCGTGCTGGCCCTACCGCACCGGCGGATCCTGCTGGCGTGGATGACGATCGACGCCCTCGTCTGGGTGCCGCGCATGTACTTCTATCTCGGAGCCGAGAACAAGGGCCTGCCCGAGCAATGGTTCACGACCACCGTCCTGCTGCGCGACCTCGCGGTCGTGGCGCTGTGCGCACTCGTCGTCCGGCAGATTCTCCGGCCGGCCGAAGATCTCGTGCGCTACGGCTTCGTCGACGACCCCGTGGGTGGCGTGCTCGACCATGCCCCCGACGCTCCCCCGCGCCGGCTCCCGGACCGTCTCCGGCCCGGCATCCGGCGGACATCACCGCCCGAATCGGCCGAGCGGCAGGCACCCGCGACGAGCACCGTCCCGTAGCCCCGGCCGGAGCCGCGCGCGACGGGTGCCGCCTGCGCGCGTAAAAACGCAACGGGTGCCGCCTGCGCGCGTAAAAACCTGCGCGGAAGAAATTTTCGCGCGCGAGTGCTCGTCCGCGAGAAGCGCCGTCTACACGCGGAGGGCGGTGAAGGACGCGACGGGGAGGTTGCGGACGACGAACCAGCCCAGCACGACCCACAGCACGATCTGCGGCGCCCACCGCCACTGGTACCACTGGGCGATCCGGTGGCCACGGACTCGGCCGGCCGTCCACACGGCGAACGACCACCCCAGGAGGAGCACGGCGAGCACCCCGAGGGCGTTGTACCGCAGGGCGGCCGGAACGTCGAGATGCAGCAGCGAATACAGCATCCGCGACGAACCGCACCCGGGACACCAGATGCCGAACAGGACGCGGGTCGGGCACGGAGGGATCGGTCCGCCCGGCGTCGTCGGGTCGGCCCACGCGACGGTCGCGCACACGCACGCCGACACGGCCGCAACCCCGACGGGTGCGGCGAGCCGGGCGGCGAGCGTCTGCACGACCGATGCCTCAGTAACTCGACGACGAGACCGCCGCGGCGATGACGACGAGGTAGAAGACGACGATCACCGCCCACACCGCCACGCTCGCCACCACCGACCAGATCGCCCACTTCTTCGCGTCGTCGGCCGCCCGGCGTGCGGCATCGAACTGGCCCTGCGCCCACAGCGAGTTGACCTGGCTCGCCTTGATGATCGAGACGATGCCGAGCGGCAGGCAGCACAGGATCGTCGTGAGGATTCCCCACACCAGGTTGTTCTCGGGCGGCGGCCCGAACTGCGGCCCCGGGTAGTACCCGTATCCGCCCGGCGGGGGATAGCCGCCCGGATTGTTCGGCGGGTACTGCGGATAGTCGCTCATCGTCGTCCTCGATCACCCCGTCGGGATCCCGGCCTGTTCCGGGTCCCCCCGCGCGGAAGGGTAGACCAGCCTCGGTGCTGCCGCACTCACGACGACCGCGCCGACCACCCGGACGAGGACGTGCTCACGTGCGCTCGCCGCTCATCGCCGGCATCCGGGGCCGCTCCTCGTCGGGTGGGATCGGGTCGGGCCGGCGCAGCGGTGCGCCGGCGAACACGAAGAACAGTACGACGAGCAGCACGGCCCGGCCCCACACCCCGACGAGGGTGAGCAGCAGCGGGATCGTGGTGTCGCTCCGGGTCATGGTCGCGTCGAACCAGAGGAACACCCCGATGCCGATCGCGAGGTCCACGGTGAGGTACGAGACGATCAGCGGCCACCGCACCCGCAGCAGCACCAGGAACGGCAGCAACCACAGGGTGTACTGCGGCGAATGCACCTTGTGCAGCAGCAGGAATCCGCACAGCATCGCGGCGCCGACCGCCACCCACGGATAGCGGCCGTCGCGGCGGTACCGCCGCCACCCCAGCCACAGCGCCAGCGCGAAGGCGGCGCAGATCAGCAACGGCGAGACGACGGAGACGATGTCGTTGTACTCGGCCGTGACCTCGGTGTCCTGGTAGCCGCCGACGAGAGGCCGCAGCCCCCAGTACCAGATCGAATTGCTCGTGGCGTCGGCCGCGCGGTTGCCCTGGAACTCGAACGATGCGCGCCACCCCGGATACCCGAGCAGCGCGAACGGCAGGTTCACGGCGATCACCGTCGCCGCCGCCGCGGCGCCCACCGCCACCGCGCCCCGCACGTCCCGCCGCGGCCCGGGCTCGTCACCGCCGGTGAGGACGTACGCGATCAGCGGCAGCACGAAGATGCCGGGATACACCTTGAGGCAGAACCCGACGGCGAGCAGGACGGCGGCGACCACCGCGCGCGTGCGCAGCGGCCAGCGGCGCACCCCGAGCACGGCGACGGCCCCGACGGTGGTCGCGACGACGGGCAGGTCCCAGTTCAGGAACGCGTACATCACGAGGGGCGGCGTGGCCGACCAGAGCAGCGCGGCCCACCCGGCGAGCCGGCCGAGGTACCAGGCGACGAGCAGGCCGAACGGTGCCAGCAGCAGCGCGGAGTGCAGGAGGAACTCGGCGTCGGTGTCGGCGCGCAGGGCCCCCACCCACATGAGGATGCCGCTGAGCACCGGGTACTCGACGGTGCCGCCGGTGAGCACGCCGTCGCGGGTGATGCCGCCGTCGAGGAACGGGAACAGGTGCAGGTTGATGCCGCGACCGATCCACAACTGCTGGATGTCGGAGTAGCAGACCGTGGCGTCCTTGACCGCGTCGAAACGCACGCTGCAGCCTTGGGGATCGAACGGCGGTGCGGCACAGCGGGCCTTGTTCAGGTAGCCGAGCCACATGGCGAACGCGCACGTCACCACGGCGACGAGCGCGGGCGTCCGGGAACTCGTGCGCATGTTCTTCACCCTAGGCGAATTTCGCTGGTCAAGGGCGCATCGTGTAGCCTGCATGGGTTGCTGACGCAACGACCCTCCTGTCACGGACCGTCCGTGACCGCCCATAGTCCATAGGAGGTGATGAGGTCTTATGCGTCATTACGAACTGATGGTCATTCTCGACCCCAGCCTGGACGAGCGCACTGTCGCCCCGTCGCTGGATACGTTCCTCAACGTCGTTCGCCAGGACGGCGGCAAGATCGACAAGGTCGACGTGTGGGGTAAGCGTCGTCTCGCGTACGAGATCGCCAAGCACAGCGAAGGCATCTACGCGGTGATCGACATCAGCGCTACGCCCGCCACGGTTGCGGAGCTGGATCGCCAGCTCGGCCTGAACGAGTCGGTGCTCCGCACCAAGGTTCTGCGCCACGGCAAGTGAGTCTGTCGGCGTCCGGCCGTAGGCTCGGGCGCATCAGGACTCCACACACAGCAGGAGGAACCACATGGCAGGCGACACCGTCATCACCGTCATCGGCAATCTGACGGCTGATCCCGAGCTGCGTTTCACCCCGGCGGGAGCTGCGGTCGCGAACTTCACGGTCGCGTCGACGCCCCGCATCTTCGACCGTCAGTCCAACGAATGGAAAGACGGCGAGGCGCTGTTCCTGCGCTGCAACATCTGGCGCGAGGCGGCGGAGAACGTGGCCGAGAGCTTGACCCGTGGCTCGCGCGTGATCGTGCAGGGCCGCCTCAAGCAGCGCAGCTACGAGACGCGTGAAGGCGAGAAGCGCACTGTCGTGGAGCTCGAGGTCGACGAGATCGGCCCCTCGCTCCGCTACGCGACGGCCAAGGTCAACAAGGCCAGCCGTGGCGGTGGCGGGGGCGGCTTCGGTGGTTCCTCCGGAGGATCGGGTGGGGCTCGTGCCAGCGCGAGCACCGGCGGGGACGACCCGTGGGGCAGCGCGCCGGCGGCGGGCTCCTTCGGCGGGGACGACGAACCCCCGTTCTGATCCGACCTTCGATCGGAACATTCGGAAAGTACGGAGAAAGACCATGCCTAAGGCGCCCGCGCGCGAAAAGGTTTTGAAAAAGAAGGTCTGCACCTTCTGCAAGGAAAAGAACGTGCAGATCGACTACAAGGACACGACGCTGCTGCGTAAGTACGTCAGCGACCGCGGCAAGATCCGCGCTCGCCGTGTCACGGGCAACTGCGTGCAGCACCAGCGCGACGTTGCCATCGCTGTGAAGAACTCGCGTGAGGTGGCCCTGCTCCCTTACGTCTCGACGGCTCGCTAAGGAAAGGGAGGGACACACGATGAAGCTCATTCTCACCGCTGACGTGGACAACCTCGGTGCGCCTGGCGACACCGTCGAGGTCAAGGACGGCTACGGCCGCAACTACCTGCTGCCTCGCGGCCTGGCGATCGTCGCCACCCGTGGTGCCCAGAAGCAGGTCGAGGGCATCCGCCGCGCCCAGGAGGCTCGTGCGGTGCGCGGCCTCGATCATGCCAAGGAGCTCAAGGCCGCCATCGAGGGCCTCGAGAACGTCTCCCTGGCCGTGAAGACCGCCGGGGACTCGGGCAAGCTGTTCGGCTCGGTCACCGCGGCCGACGTTGCCGGCGCCGTCAAGGCCGCCGGTGGTCCGGTCGTCGACAAGCGCATCATCGAGCTGCCCAAGGCGCACATCAAGTCGACCGGCAAGCACACGGTCGTAGTGAAGCTGCACCCGGACGTGACCGCGAAGTTCGACCTGAACGTCGTGGCCGCCTGATTCGGCTCTCGAAGAGCCCTGCACACGCCGTGTGCAGGGCTCTTCGTCGTATTTCCACAGGGGCTGTGGATAACCCCACAGGGGGACCGGTAGGTTTGTGATCCGCGGCACGGCATTTCGATGCCGGGAGGGCGGAACACGCCCGGAAACACATCCGCGGCGACACGCCGAGTCGTTTGTTCTCCACACCTGTGAAAGCCGATTTCCCCGGTCTGAACAGCATCGATGCGAAGTGTGAGATGTGTTGTCCCCAGGTTGTCCCCAAGGGGTGCACAAGGCTGTCCTCCTGTTTCCACAATTCATCCACAGTTGTGTGCACAGGCGGATTTGGACGCCGCCCTCCCAGTGCCTAACGTCGAGCGCGCGCGTCCAGAAGACGTGTCGGTGGGGCCGGGTAGAAGTGGTGTCGAGAGCCGGTGGACGGGGTCTGTCCGCGGCGGAGGTGCCGAGAAGGGGAAGGACGGCGTCGCGTGGCTGTAGTTGACGATCGGGGCCATTCCGACTACCCGGGACCGCCCGAGGAGCCGGCCGGCGACTTCGGCCGCCAGCCCCCGCAGGACATGGTTGCGGAGCAGTCCGTGCTCGGCGGCATGCTGCTCAGCAAGGACGCCATCGCCGATGTGCTCGAAGTGCTGCGGCCCGGCGACTTCTACCGTCCCGCCCATCAGGCCGTCTACGACGCCGTCCTCGACCTCTACAGCCGGGGTGAGCCCGCCGACCCCGTCACGGTGTCCGCGGAACTCGACCGGCGCGGCGAGCTCCGCCGCATCGGCGGCGCCGCCTACCTGGTGACGCTGACCCAGACCGTGCCCACGGCTGCGAACGCGAGCTACTACGCCGAGATCGTCGCCGAGAAGGCCATCCTGCGCCGCCTCGTCGAGGCCGGAACGCGCATCGTCCAGTACGGCTACGCCGGCTCCGAGGGCCAGGACGTCGCCGAGGTCGTCGACCGGGCCCAGGCCGAGATCTTCGAGGTCTCCGAGCGCCGCACGTCCGAGGACTTCGTCCCGCTCGAAGAGTTGCTGCAGCCCACCATGGACGAGATCGACTCGATCGCCAGCCGCGGCGGCATCTCCCTCGGTGTGCCCACCGGATTCGCCGAGCTCGACGAGGTCACCAACGGCCTCCATCCTGGGCAGATGATCATCGTCGCCGCCCGTCCGGGCGTCGGCAAGGCACTGGCCCTGGACACTTCCCTGCCCACCCCCGGCGGTTGGACGACGATGGGCGAGGTCGCCGTCGGCGACGAACTCCTCGACGCTCACGGCCGCCCCACCCGGGTGCTGGCCGCCACCGAGGTGCTGCACGGCCGGCCGTGCTTCGAGGTGGAGTTCTCCGACGGCACCGTCCTCGTCGCCGACGAACAACACCAGTGGGTCACCTCCGACGGCGGCCCGGCGCGCGTGCGGACCACCGGGGAGATCGCCGCCTCGCTCGGGCACGGTCACGTGGTCGGCAACGTCGCCGCGCTGCAGCTGCCTGTCGCCGATCTGCCCGTCGCCCCGTTCACTCTCGGCGCCTGGCTCGGCGGCCCCTCTGCCGATCCCCACGTGCACATGCGGGTGCAGGGCGAGGGCGGGTTCGCTGAGGAACTCATGACGCTCGGCGCTCGCATCCCCGGCGCCTACCAGCGGGCGTCGGAACGGCAGCGGCGCGAACTGCTCGCCGGCCTGCTCGACGCCGGCGGCCACGTCGGCGACGACGGCACCGTCCGCTTCGAATCCGACTGCACAGGTCTGCGCGGCGACGTCGCCGAGCTCCTGGCCGGCCTCGGCTACGCCTGCACCACCACCGGCTCCACGGTGCGCTTCGCCACCGACGACGACGTGTTCGTCCTCCCCAGCAAGGCCAAGGCGCACAAGGAGACCCGCAGGGCGGTGCCGCGGGAACGCCGCATCGTCGCCGTCCGCCCCGTCGAGTCCGTGCCGGTGCGGTGCGTCGAGGTCGACGGCGAGCACCTGTACCTCGCCGGACGGTCCATGATCCCCACCCACAACTCCACGCTCGGCATGGACTTCCTGCGGTCCTGCTCCGTCAAGCACGGCATGGCCTCCGTCATGTTCTCCCTCGAGATGGGCAAGACCGAGATCGTCATGCGGCTGCTCTCGGCCGAAGCGAAGATCAAGCTCGGAGACATGCGCTCGGGCCGCATGACCGACGACGACTGGACCCGGCTCGCCCGGCGGATGAGCGAGATCAGCGAAGCGCCGCTGTACATCGACGACTCCCCCAACCTGACGATGATGGAGATCCGCGCAAAGGCGCGGCGGCTCAAGCAGAAACACGACATCCGGTTGATCGTCGTCGACTACCTGCAGCTGATGACCTCCGGTAAGAAGGTCGAGTCCCGCCAGCAGGAGGTCTCCGAATTCTCCCGTAGCCTCAAGCTTCTCGCGAAGGAGCTCGAGGTCCCGGTGGTCGCGATCTGTCAGCTCAACCGCGGTCCCGAGCAGCGCACCGACAAGAAGCCCATGGTCTCCGACCTTCGTGAGTCGGGATGCCTCACTGCGAGCACCCGCGTCCTGCGCGCGGACAACGGCTGTGAGGTCACCCTCGGTGAGTTGCTGGCCAGTGGGGAACAGCCCGTCGTCTGGTCGCTGGACGAGCGCATGCGCATGGTCGCCCGCCCGATGACCAAGGTGTTCCCGAGCGGACGCAAGGAGGTGTTCCGGCTGACGCTCGACTCCGGGCGCCAGGTCGAGGCCACCGCGAACCATCCCTTCCTCACCGTGGACGGGTGGATTCCCCTCGGCGAGCTGACGGCCGGGGAGCGCGTGGCAGTGCCCCGCGCGGTTCCTGCCCCCCTCGAGACGCACGCCGTCTCGGCGGACGACGTCGTCGCGCTGGCCGAGCGCACCGTCGCCGATAGCTCTGTTCCGCCACAGGCGTTCTCGCTGCCGAAGGAACAGATCGCCGCGCTCGTGTGCCACGTGTGGGAGGGCAACGGGATCGTCGCGTGGGACGCGGTCGAAGGACGAGCCGCTGTCCGGTATCCGTCCGCAGACCGGCGCCTCGCCGACGACCTGGCCCGCCTTCTCCTGCGAATCGGTGTCTTCGCTCGGATCGCTGTAGCTGAAACAGGCTGGGGTTGGGATGTTGTCGTCACCGGTCCGGAGAATCAGGCCGTCTTCCTGCACGACGTGGGTGCACACGGCACCGCGGCACAGTGGGTGCTCGCTCAGCTCGGGCCGAAGCTCGTACGCCACGGCGCCGACACCGTGACACCCGACGTCGAGGCGACGCTGAGCTGGCTCCTCGCTGTCGAGGAGCTCGCCCCCCGTGAGCTGGTCGCGGCCGCGGCTTCGCGGTCCGCAGGGGGTTCGCGGTCGAGTCTGGCCCAGGTGGCGGGCGTCCTCGACACCGCCGACATCGAAATGCTCGCCACCAACAATGTGTACTGGGACGAGATCGTGTCCATTGTCAGCATCGGTGAGCAGGACGTGTTCGACGGGACCGTCCCGGGCACGCACAACTTCGTTGCCGACGGCATCTCGGTGCACAACAGCCTCGAGCAGGACGCCGACATGGTGATCCTGCTGCACCGGCCCGACGCATTCGAGCGTGACGACCCGCGCGGCGGCGAGGCGGACCTGATCCTCGGCAAGCACCGCAACGGTCCGACGGCCACCATCACCGTCGCGCACCAGTTGCACCTGTCGCGGTTCGTGGACATGGCGCGGGGCTGAGACGGCCGCGTCTCCGTGCAGAGCCGAAAATTCCCGCGCCGAACCGGAATTCGCTGCGACAGTTCAGCGCGCGAATTCCGGTTCGGCGTGCGGATCACGGTCCACGGTCGTCGTCGCGCCCTGGGCGACCCGGGAACCAACGGTACGAACGTGCGGCTCAGGTTCCGGTGTCCGAGGGATGTCGGAACGGGAGGTCCTGCAGGTGAACTCGCTCGGGCTCGATGAGCGACACGATCGCCGAGCGCATGGGGAAGTCGCTGCCGATGTAGCGGTTACTCATCCGGTCCATGATCGCGACCGCTTCGTCGCCTTCGAGTTCCTCGACGACCCGGCCGCGGACGACGACCGCCCGATACGGGTTGTGCTCGTCGCAGACCGACACGGCGACGCGCCCGTCACGGCGCAGATTGGCGACCTTCCGGTTCTCCTGGGCGGAGAATATCGCCAAGTGATCACCTTCGACCGCGATCCACACAGGGGAGACGTGCGGCGAGCCGTCGGGCATGAGCGTCGCGACGTGCGCCATGTTCCGCGCCCCGAGCAGAGCCCGCACGTCGCCGGACAGATCGGCCATGACCGGCAGCCTACTCGCGCCCACGGCGGTGCCGAGGCTCTTTGCCGGGCGAGTCAGCCCGCCGCGTAGCGGGAAAAGGTGATGCCCGAGCGGAAGGACGTGGCGGAGACGAGCCTCAGCCGAGGCAACTCGAAACCGCCCGGGAACAACCGGCGTCCGCGGCCCTGCACGACGGGATGGACGAACAGCCGGTACTCGTCCACGAGTCCGGCCTCGATCAGGGCGTGGCACAGCGAGATGCTGCCGGTGACCACGATGTCCCGGCCCGGGCGCGCCTTCAGGGCGCGTATCGCGGCCAGAGGCTCGGCGGAGAGGACGGTGGTGTGCTGCCACTGCGGATCCGTCACGGTCGAGGACACCACGTACTTCTGCACCTGGTCGAGATACGCGGAGATGCCCGTGGGATCGTCGGTCCGCCCCGGCCAGTAGCCCCGGAAATCCTCGAACGTTCGTCGGCCGAGCACCAGCGCGTCGGACTCGCTGTCCTGCCGGTGCAGTTCCGCCAGGTGATCCGAATTGTCCACCTCCGCCTGGCCCTGGGGGTCGAACCAGTCCCCCAGCATCTCGATCGAACCGTCGAGGGTGACGTTCTGGGTGATGGCGAGTGTCCGCAACGGGTCCTCCTTCCGGCGTGATGCCCGTGTCGCTCCGCTTACCGGATACCGACCGTCCGGGCGCCGGGAACTCATCGCGACCACGCCTACGACGCGGACATGTAACACGATTGCCGTCTCGAACGACTTTCCGACCGACGCGTCGACACCACAATCAGGGTCGTCGGCACGGACCGACTTCGGATGGGGATTGACCATGGCACTTGACTGGGCGGTGCGAAACAAGCGGATTGTCGCGGCTGCGGTGGCACCCGTGGCACTGGGCGCGGCGGCGGTGGTCGCCGTCGCCGTCTCGGAACCGTCGACTCCGTCGACGGCCCCGACGACGCTGACCGCCTCGGTCACCGAGTGCCACGACATGGTCAGCATCGCGGTCGGGGGGCGCAACGACAGTCCCCGTCCCGGCACGCACGCGATGCTCCTCGACGCCGACGGGAACCCCCTGCCGGCCGCATCGTCCACCGACTTCAGCAGCCCCTGGGTCGACGAGGTCGTGAACGCGCCGCGGGACGACGTGCCCGAGGGGTCCTACTCCGCCGTGTACGTCGAGTACCCGGCGAACATGTCGTCGTACGACGACGCCGTCGAGGCAGGTGTGGACAACGCCGAGACCGTGATGCAGGCGATCCGCCAGGCTTGCCCCGACACGAAGTTCGCCGTCGTCGGGTACAGCGAGGGCGCCGACGTGGCGCGCCGGGTGGCGATGGAGATCGGCAACCAGGAGGCCGCCGAGGACGGGTCGTACGAGATCGTCGATCCGGATTCGGTCGTGGGTGTGGTCATCCTGGCCGACGCCGGGCGCGAGGCGGGCGAGGGACCGTTCCCCGGCGCGGAGGACGAGTTCCGCAACCCGGACGGATTCGACCTCGCCTACCAGTCGGGCCGGAACAGCGCGTCGGGCAGCGGTTCGCTGCCGGGCACGTCGGGGAGCTTCGGGGCGCTGGACGGCAAGGTGGCGTCGTTCTGCTCGGAGGGCGACCTGACCTGCTCCGCTCCGGAGAACATTGCCCTGCTGCAGCTCGCGGTGAACGTGGGCCGGCAGTTGAACGTCGACGCGCTCGAGCGCGACGGCCTCACCCCGGAGACCGCGCTGGACGTCGCCACGGTGCTCGGCCGGATCGCCATGGCCGCGTTCGCCGACATCCAGTCGCAGGAGAACTGGATGCAGAGCGACGAGACCTTCCTCGACGTCCTCATCAAGGTGTCGGATCCGTCCTACGAGCCGGCCGTCCGCGACGTCGCCTCGACCGGCACGGACGGCGAGATCACCTCCGGTGAGCTGATCGACCTGACCTATCTGCCCGCGAAGCTGCGCAACGAGGTCATCGGGTTCATCGCCGACAACGAGAACACCCTCGAGGTGGCGCTGAGCGATCCGTACCAGCAGACCCTCGGTCCGGACACCGGGCACCACTTCGACTACTGGCGCGATTCCGACCCCGAGAACGGAAAACCCCTCACCTCTGCGCAGTACGCGGCGGCATGGCTGACGCACCTGGCGAAGCAGGCCGAGAGCGGCGAGCTCGACAAGGCCGAGGCAGAGGCGACCGCTCCGCAGCTCGTCGTCTCGTCGAAGCCGATCGATCCGGCGCCGCTCCCGCCGACGACGGACGGCGACGTGGAGAAGGCCGCCGCCGAGGCCACCACGACCGCGCCGACGACCACCTCGTCGACCCCGGCGTCGCCGAATCGGGCCGTGACCTCCTCGTCGGCTTCTCCGGCCCCGGTGCCGCCCGTCCCGGCGGCGGCCCCGGCGCCCTCGCCCGCAGCCCCCTCGCCCGTGGCGTCGTCCCCGACGCCGACCGTGGAGCCGCTGCCGACCGTGGAGCCGCTGCCGGCCGTGGAGCCGCTGCCGACCGTCGAGCCGACGACCGGTGCCCCGACGACCGCGGAGTCGAGTGTCCCCGGGACCACGACGCCGGCCGTCACCACCACCCCGTCGACTACGCCGGTGCCTCAGCCGTAGGCCGGCTGGGGGCTCGCCTCGCGGATCGTCCTTGCCCTGGTCGTCGACGTGACGACCAGGGCCGCCGCGGCGAAGGCGGGCAGCGGATGGCCGAGCAGAGTCGCGACGGCGAGATCGGCGGCCACTGCGCCGGTCGCCATGGCGAAGACCCACGGCGGCGCGGCGGGCAGTTTCGCCTTCCCGGCCGACCACGGGGTGCGGGCCCACGGTTTCGCGACCGACAGCCACGCCTGGAAGGCGAGCGCGCTGATCATCAGAGCGGTGCCCGCGATCATCGGTCCCGCCGGTCCGGACACGCCGTCGCGAGCGGCGGCCACCGAGCCGTTCAGGCCCGCCGACAGCAGGAAGATCCCCAGGTTCACCTGGACCACGGTGAGGACGAACTTGATCGCCACCCACCAGTAGCGCAGGAATCCCCACGGCGTCGCCGCCGCGAGCAGAAAGCCCGTGAACGCCGACGCGTTGGCCAGCGGGGCGAGCAGCGTGCTGTCGAGGTGCTGCGCCATTGTCGTGCCGGCCACCCGCACGGCGGGATCCACCGCGGTGCGGCTCAGCGTCAGCAGGACGAGCAGCGCGAGGGCCTGCCCCATCCATCCCACGGACGTGACCACGTGCAGCCACACCGTCGCCTGCCGCCACCGCTGCCCCGGACGCTTCGCCATGTGTCCACTGTCGTCCGGCGGGCGCGCCGGGGTAATCCGGGATCACCCGGAGAATCCCCCTGAAATCCGGTGTCCGGGTTCAGCCGTGCTCGATGTACGACTCGAGCTGGTCGCGTTCGCACTGCAGTTCGTCGATCCGGCTCTTCACGACGTCACCGATGCTGACGATGCCCACCATGTGGCCGTCCACCACGACGGGCAGGTGCCGGATCCGGCGTTCGGTCATGGTCTCGGCGAGGCTGTCCACCGTGTCGGTGGGCAGGCAGGTGGACACCGTCGTGCTCATGATGTCCCGGACCCGGGCGTCGAGCAGGGCGGGACCGTGCTGGTGGAGCCGGCGCACGACGTCGCGTTCGGAGACGATGCCGATCACGGCGCCGCCCTCCATCACGACGAGGGCACCCACATTGTTGCGGGCCAGCTCGCCGATCATGTCTTCGACCGAGAGGTCCGGATCCACCGTGGCCACGACCGGCCCCTTGTTCCGCAGCACGTCCGCGATCCGCATCCGGGCACCCCGATCCATCCGCTCCCAGTCACCTGCCGTGACGGTGATCGATGGTTGTCGATCTTATTCCCGCAGGTCGACGAGACCCCGTGTGGTTATCCAGTCGTGACTCGATGGGCCGGACCGCGCATCGGATCGTTATCCGGTGGCGTCGCCCATCACGGCGCCTTCGCGACGGGGGTCCGCGCCGCCGACCCACCTCGCCTCGTCCCGGCGGAGCGCACTCAGCCCACTGGACTGCGGGAGCACCGCCACCTGATGGCCCCGCGCGCGCAGCTCGGCGACCAGCGGATCGCGTGCGCCGTCGTCGCTGCCGTCGATCGCCGGATGCTCGCCGCCGACCCCGGTGACCGGGGTGTTCGCCGCGCCGAAGGCCACCGCCGAGACCGCCTGCTGCGGGTCCAGGCCCCAGTCGAGCATCCCGACGAGCGTCTTGACCACGTACTGGATGATGACGGAACCGCCCGGCGAGCCGACGACGATCCGCAGGTCGCCGCGGGTGCCGTCGGGAGTGCGATCGAAGACGAGCGTCGGTGCCATCGAACTGCGCGGTCGCTTGCCCGGTTCGACGCGGTTGGCCACCGGCACCCCGGCCTTGTCCACGGGTTCGGCGGCGAAGTCCGTCAGCTGGTTGTTCAGCAGGAAGCCGTCGACCATGTGGAACGAGCCGAACGCCGATTCGATCGTCGTGGTCATGGAGGCCACGTTGCCGTATTCGTCGGCGATGGAGATGTGGCTGGTGCCGTGTTCGCGGTCCTGTGGTGGGATGCCCAGGGGCACCGGCCCGAAGTCGCCGGGCTGTGCCGTGCCCATGCTCCGGCCCGGGTCGATGAGATCGGCCCGTGCGCGCAGGTAGTCGTCGTCGAGCAGCGTCTGCGGCGAATTGCCGGGCAGGGGAACGAAGTCCGAGTCCGCCACGTACTTGTCGCGGTCCGCGTACGCGAGGCGCTCGGCCTCGGAGATCAGGTGCACGGCGTCGGCGGTCGGCTCGCCACCGTTCTCGTCGACCTCGGTCGGGCCCAGCGCGGACACGTCGAAGTTCTCGAGGATGCCCATGGTCGCCGCCACCGCGATCCCCCCCGAGGACGGATTCGGCATGCCACAGACCTCGTGCGCCCGATAGGGCGTGCAGATGGGGGTGCGCTTCTTCACCTCGTAGCCGGCGAGATCGTCGACGGTCATCGTCCCGGCGGTGCGGCCGCCCGTCTCGGTGGCGGTGGCGTCGACGATGTCCCGGGCGAGGGCTCCGGTGTAGAAGGCGTCGGCGCCGCCGGACGCGATGGCGCCGAGCGTCTTCGCCATGGCCGGATTGACCAGGACGGTGCCCGCGGTCTTGGGCGTGCCGTCGGGGTTCAGGAAGTACGCCCGCGCCTCGTCGTCGACGGCGAGGTCGGGCGCCGAGTCGGCGATCGACTCGGCCATCCGGTCGCTGATCACCACCCCGTCGTCGGCGAGGGAGATGGCCGGGTCGAACAACCGGGCCCACTCCGTGCCTCCGTGTTCGCGGTGCACCTCCTCGAGCAGGCGCACCACTCCGGGCACTCCGATCGAGCGGCCGCTGGCCCGGGCGTCGGGCCGGGGCGCGGTGCGGTCGGTGTCGCTGATCCAGCGCAGGTAGTTCTCGGTGGCCGACATCGGTGCCGTCTCCCGGCCGTCGTACGCCTGCACCTGCCCGGTCTCCGCGTCGTAGTACAGCAGGAAGGCCCCGCCGCCGATCCCCGACGACTGGGGTTCCACGAGTCCGAGGACCGTCTGCGCGACGACCAGTGCGTCGGCGACGGTGCCGCCGTCGCGCAGCACCTTGCACGCCGCCTCCGTCGAGACCGGGTTGGCGGTGGACACCGCGTACGACGCGGTCGTCACCGCCGTCATGTCGTCGCGGTAGCCGGTGGCGACCTCGGGGTTGGTGGCCAGGTCCCTCTCGGACGTCGACGGGGCGGGCGTGGCGGCGGACAGCGGGGTGCCGTTGGGGACGTGGATGCATTCGGCGGTCCCCGACGAGTCGTCCCCGGCCGACGTGCAGGCGCCGAGCAGCGCGACGGACAGTGCCGCGGCGATCGCGACGCGGATCGTGGAGCCCACCTTCGCCACCGGTGTCATCTCGCCGACGGTAACAGCGGCCACCGGTGCCCGAAGTGCTTCCCGCGAGATCCGTTTCAGCCGGGCCGTCGTGCCGAGCCACCGCCCCCAGCCGCGAACCTTCCGGTCACCCGCGTGCGGCACGACTGTTGTACGTGTCCGATCGGCGCGCGGCTGCGGAGCGTATCTGCTATCCCAGCAGCAGGATTCCCGTGAGGGCGATCGCCGAGACCCACATTGTGGATGCGGCGGCGAGCGCGAAGGGCCGCCAGCCCACGCCCCGCAGGACGTCGATGCGTACGCCGGTGCCGAGCGCGAACATGGCGGCGGTGAGCAGCGCCGTCTGCGTGAGCCGGGCGACGTCCAGAGCCGGGTCGGGGAGCAGTCCGGTGGCGCGCAGGGCCACGCAGCCCAGGAAGCCGAGCAGGAACAGCGGCACCAGCGGTGGTCGCCGCATTTCGGTCTGCTCGCGGCTGCGGCGGCGGGACGCCGCGCCGATCCAGGCGACCACGGGCGCGAGCATTGCGACCCGGGCGAGTTTCACGGTCACGGCCACCGCAAGGGCACTCGCGCCAAGCGCCCCCGCGTTGCCGGCGTCCACGGCTTCGCCCGCGGCGACGACCTGCGCCACCTCGTGGATCGCGGCGCCGGCCCACATGCCGGCCTGCGTGGTGTCGAGTCCCAGCGCGGAGGCCGCGAGCGGAAGACCGGGAATCATGGCGGTGCCGAAGACGACCACGAGTGCGACGGCGGTGACCACCTGCTGTTTGCGGGCGTCGACGACCCCGTCCACCGCGGCGACGGCGGCGGCACCGCAGATCGAGAAGCCGCAGGCGACGAGCAGGCGCTGGGTCCAGTCGAGGCCGAGGATCCTGCCCAGTGCCATCGTGCCGGCGATGCCGCCGACCACCACGGCCACGACGAGGCCGAGCACGCCCCAGCCGAGGGCGAGCACGTCCGTGACGAGGAGTTGCAGACCGAGGAGGGCGACCCCGATCCGGAGCAACCGGCGGGAGGCCACGGCCAGGCCGGGTGCGGTGGCCGCCGGGAGCGAGGTCGTGTTGGCCAGGAGTGCGCCGAGGACGATCGCGATCAGCAGGGGGCTGATGCCCCCGGCGAACCGGGCGGCGACGAGCGCCGCCGCTGCCGCCGCGGCACAGACGGCGAGTCCCGGAAGCGGAGCGCGCAGGCGTACCGCGGCCGGAGCCGAGAGCGCCTGGAGAGAAGTGGCCATGGTCTCCACCCTGGCGGGTGGCGCGCGTCGCGGGTAGACGGCATTTCGGCATCACCTCATATCGATTCGATATGAGGTGATGCGCCGGCTTCCCCGGTCCGCAGCGCCTGCACGAGCACGATCGACATCACTGCGACCCTCCGGACGGGATGTCGAATCGCTGGTACCCGTCGTCGACGGCGAAGTCGCCGGGTCGGGCCCTCGCGGAGTGCCCGACCGACAGGATCGGTTCCGATCACCTCGAGGACAACCCTGCGCAGACGCCTGCCGGGACGGCAGACTCTGTAGTTCGTGAGCTTCCCGATCCTGGGTGTCGTCTTCGACCTGCCGCATCCGGTCATCGCCCACGGTCGACTGCGGACGGGTCCGGATCGCGCACTATGACCGCAACAAACGTGGAGCCGCGGGCGCGTGAACCTGTGCCGCACCCGCCCGTGTCTCTGTGCCTCCCGACCTGAGTACGTGTCCGCCCGATACCTCCCTCCGTCTCGGTATGTACCTCCTTCAAGGAACGGCTATGTCCCTGTCGATGTCGAATACCCTCGAATGCTCCGCCACCGCCGCATCGGAGCACGCTCCGGGCGTCCGTGGCGACGAATACCGTTCGGCCCTTCGCCGGCACCCCGCCGGGGTCACGATCGTCACCCTCGAATCCGGCTCCGGACCGGTCGGGTTCACTGCGACGTCCTTCGCTTCGCTCTCCCTCGATCCGCCGCTGGTCTCGTTCAACATCACCGACACGTCGTCGAGCATCGGCGCCGTCCGCTCGGCGGAGTCGTTGGTGATCCACCTGTTGGGTGTCCATCAGCAGCATCTCGCACGGCGCTTCGCGCGCAGTGCGGCGGAGCGGTTCTCCGACGAGACGCTCTGGTCCCGGCTCGAGTCCGGTGAACCTGTCCTGCACGGCACGCCGGTGTGGCTCCGGGTTGTCGTCGACCGGTTGATTCAGCTCGGTGACAGCACTCTTGTCGTCGGTGTCGTGGTTCGTGCGCACGAGGACCCGAATCCGGAGGAGGGCAAGCGTATTCCGTTGCTCTACCACGAGGGCTCCTACCACCGCCCCGTCGCATCGGAGGAGTGAATCATGAGTCGCCTGCCGAGTCTCCGGAACGAGTGTCCGAGCTGTCGCCGCACCGCATCGTCCGTCAGCTTGCCGAATCCCCTCCTCGACCGGAGTCTCACATGGAAATCCTCGACACTCGCAATGACGTAGTCACCGACGCCGGTGCCGAACTCGTTCTCGTCCTGCGACTGCCCGACATCGGAACACACTCCTCGCGTGACCTGGCGGCGCTCGCCGATGCCCTTCGCGAGGCCGCCCAGGATCTGGTTCCGGGCGTGAGCACCCATACGGTGCTCAGCCCGACTCCCATCCCGTTGATCATCGACCTTCCCGCCCGCGACGTCCTGCTCGACGGCCGGCGAGTGCTGCTCAGCCACAGTGAATTCGAGATCCTCGCGTATCTCGTCCGCAACCCGAGGACCGTGGGGGCGACGATGCCGTCGAGTCCGCGGTGGATACCGTCGCCGCCTCGGACCGCGCAAACGCTGAATGCGGGGCGAGAGAAAGAACTCTCGCCCCGCGTCTCGGACAACGGTCAGGAGGCGGGAACGAGCCCGCGGTCCCCGGTGCCGAAACGCCGCAGGACCTCCACCACAGCGGGTGACGGCGTTGCCAGACCCTGTGATTCGAGCCACGGCAGGGTGCCGTCGACGATGTGCTCGATCGTGAACTCGGCGCCGAGCGGGAGAAGGGTGACGCCGTCGGCCACGCGGGTGGTGTGGATGTCGGCGATCAGTCCGGCGAGCCCGTGCGGGGTGCCGATGTAGGACAGGGTGTCTGCGCGACGGCGGCCGTCGAGCAGCGCATACTGCTTGCGGGCGCTGCGGGCCTCCTCGGCGACGAGCACCTCGAGATCGACCAGGACGCTGATGCTGTCGGGATCGCGGCCGTCGGCGCGGGCTTGGGAGCGCGCCCGTTCGCGGAGTTTCGCGCTCTCCCTCAGGTCGGCAGCGCGGATGCGGACCACGTTCGACGGCGAGGCGCTCAGGTCGAGCGCCGGTTCGTCGGCGCGTCCGGTGGTCAGATCGGCCCAGTAGTGCGGGCCCTCGGGTCCGGCGAGTTCGACGGCGATGCGCAGGGGACGGTCGAAGGATCGGGTATCGTTGTGCGACAAGGATGTTCTCCTGGATCTGTCGACGCACCGGTGAGTTGTTCCGGTGCATCGCGCGGAAGGGGCTGTGAGCGGTCAGCCCGTACAGATACCCGAGGAGATCCGGCCCAGATCGATGTGACGACGGCACCAGCGGGCGACGAAGGTCGCTGCGGTCTCGGGTGCCATGGGCGATATCCTACACAATCGGTCGGGAATGCTCGATTCGGTGGTGGACCCGTCGTTCGGGGTCGTGGAGGTGCCGACGGACCCGGCGGTGCCCGCGCCCCGGGCGCGGGCGAGATCGGTTTCGCTGCCGGGGCGGTGATGAGACGCTAGTCGGCGCGGATGGCCTTCTCGACCGCCTCTTCGCTGATCTGCTTGGTGCAGAAGAACCAGTCTTCGCACTCGACGCCTTCCTCGGCGCCGGCCATCCGGTCCGCCGCGACACCGCAGGAACCGGCGGTCGGGACGATCACGCGGTCGCCGGGACGCCAGTCTGCGGGCGTGGCCACCTCAAACGCGTCTGCGGTCTGCAGGGCTTTGATCACGCGGAGCAGCTCGTCGAAGTTGCGGCCCATGCTCAGCGGGTAGTAGATGATCGTGCGGATGATCCCGGCGGGGTCGACGACGAAGACCGCCCGGACGGCCTTGGTGGAGTCTTCGCCCGGCATGATCATGCCGTACTTGCGGGCCACCTCCATCGTGACGTCCTCGATGAGCGGGAACGTCACCTCGACGTTGCTCATGCCGTTGAAGGTGATCTTGTCCTTGATGGTGCGCAGCCAGGCGATGTGGCTGTAGAGGCCGTCGACGGACAGTCCGACGAGTTCGGTGTTGTACTTGCGGAACTCGTCCTGCATCGAGGCGAAGGTGATGAATTCGCTGGTGCACACGGGGGTGAAGTCGGCCGGGTGGGAGAACAGGATCACCCACTTGCCCTGGTAGTCGCCGGGGAAGTTGATCTCCCCCTGGGTGGTCACCGCCGTGAATGCCGGTGCCGGGTCGCCGATCCGGGGCATCGAGGTGGTGGTCTGGGCGGGAAGGTCTGCGGCGGTCATCGGTCACCTCGTCGATCGGAAGTCGATGGTGGATCAATGTCAGTGTATACCCCTCGGGGTATGCTGACCAGGGTGCGTACCAGCGGATCGCCGGTCTCGGGATCGGCATTCCGGTCGAACCGGCCCTCGGGTCGTGAGCGTGCGCCCGCGGGGCCCGTTGCCGGACGCTCGCGCCGGGGGCGAAGGCGGGTCGTACAGTGGGATCGGTCCGGCCGGGGTTCGGCCGGTGGAACGGAAGCGGTGACACGGACGTGATGGGCCTCGGTGAGCTGGAATCGGCGGTCATGGACGTGTTGTGGCAGGCAGAGGAGCCGCTTCGGGTGCGTGACGTGATGGCACGTCTGGATCCGACGCGGGCATTGGCCTACACGACGGTGATGACTGTCCTGGACAATCTGCACACCAAGAACATGGTCTCGCGCAGCCGGATCGGGCGGGGCTACCGCTATCGTCCGGTGCGCAGCCGGGAGGAGGCGGCGGCCGAGCTCGTGCGCCAGGTGCTGCAGGCGAGTGGGAACCCCGAGCAGGTGATGTTGCAGTTCGCCAGTTCCGCCACCGAGGACGAATCCCGGATCCTGCGCCGGGCCGCCCGCCGGACGACCCGCGGACGTGGGGACGTGTCCTCGTGATCGTGGCCGTCGCGCTGTTTGCGGCAGCGCTCGTGCTCGGGTTCGGGGCGCCACGGTGGTTGCCACGCCTGGCGGCTCCGGGGGTGGATCCGCGTCTGGCATTGGCGGCGTGGGTGTCGACCCAGGTGTTGTTCGTCGCGGCGCTGGTCGGCGGTCCGCTCGCGGTGGCCACCCGCCCCGGTCTGCGGCTGGAGCAGATGCCGCTGCTGGCCGCGACGTGCGTGCGCACCGCCCGGGACGAGGGGCTGCTGCCGTGGCTGCCCTACGCGGAGGTGGCGCTGTGGATCGTGGCCGGCGCCCTGCTCGGGCGGATCTTCCTGGTGGTCGGCCGGTCGTATCGGCGGCATCGCCGTGACACTGCCGCGCACCTGAACCTGGTCCGGATCCTCGGCGAGACCCGGCCGACCACCAGGAA
>NZ_JAALEH010000049.1:0-41574 GCF_011058195.1 Rhodococcus sp. 14C212
GCGTATTCCTCCAGCGGGCCGGGCGCCGCCGGGCAGGGCCGATGTCGGGTCATCACACACCCCCAGGAACCGCACGAGCACTACTTCCGGCTTACCTCGGACCCGTCGGAAAGTCAACAAACTACCGATAGGCGACGCCGAACACAGTGGAGGTCGCCGTCACCTGTGCAGGGTTGACATCGAAGGAAGCGGCCATCTGCGGTAACAGCGCCAATACCGAGTACATCTGTCCTACCGCGGTGATAGCCGTGGCGGTGAGAATGATAATCACTCGCCGGGGCGGGACATACCGATCCCGGACGACGTCGATCGAACCGATATCGGTGCTCGTCTCTCGACCCACACCGCCTCCTTCGTGCGTTCCTGGTAGGTCAACCGTGTAATCGATTGCCACCCCGACCACTTCGTGGTGGTCCAGAGCGGACCGCGGATTTCCCGATCAGCGGTGCCGGCGCAGGTCCATCCGGTAGCTGTAGCGGCGGGGATTGAAGCGGGAGGCGGTGAACTCGACCGGCCGCCCACCGGCGTCGTGGTACAGCCGCTCGATGAGCAAGACGGCGTCCCCTACCGAGCATCCGATCATTTCGCTCTCAGTCTCTTCGGCTCGAGTGGCGTGGATGCTCTGAGTCGCCGAGACGATACCCTCGGGCAGTAACCGCTCCGCCGATTGAATGATCGTGCTGTCAGTCTCCCATGCTCCCCGATCGATCACGTTGTCCGCCAATGAGGAAACCATGTAGTGCCGAGTCAGGGCGAAGGGCGCATCGTTGTAGCAGCGTTGGACGAGGGCGCAGCGGACATCTGAGATGTCCGCGCCGAGGTCACGAGCGATCGCAGGCTCGCTCACCCCCCGCCGGAAAGGCTCGAGCAACCGAGTGGTGGTGCCGGGCCAGCTCATGAGCTCGTCGAGCGATCCGATCGCACGCTGATAGCGAACTGAGTTCGTCTCGTACCCAATCAAATACGTGCCGCTGCCCTGAACACGGTGCACCATGCCCACCTCGACCAGGTGTCCGATTGCTTGCCGGACCGTGTGCCTGCTGACGCCGAAAGTGTGCCGAAGTTGATCCTCGGTAGGCAACTTGTCACCCACGGCGTACTCACCGCGTTCGGCTCGTCGCCGAAGTTGTTCGGCGACGAGCCGGTACGCGGGACGCTTCAGATACGAATGCGTCTCCACAATCATGCCTGCCTGTCAGTCCCTCACCGAGGGTGCTTCGTCACTGAACAGCGACACTCCGCGAGTCTCGGGGAGATACCGCAGCAGGATCAAGAACGACAGCGCTGCAACCGCGACCAGATAGAAGGCGGGGGCGACGATGAGCGCGGCCGCCGCCGCGATGGCGGTGGCGATGAACGGGCCGGGCCCGCCGATGAGAGCCTGCGCGACGTTGAAGCCGATCGAGCTTCCCGTCACCCGCAGTCGGGCCGGGAAGAGCTCGACCATGAGAACTCCGAGCATGACATTGGCCAGTGCCTCGAACGCCGCCAGGATTACCAGGCCGATCAGTGCGAGGTACCAGGTGCCGGTCGAGAGCAGCGCGAAGCACGGGACCGCGGTCAGAGCAATACCGACGGCGCCGAGGAGCATCGTGCGTCGGCGGCCGATGCGGTCGCCGATCATGCCTGCGACGGGGCACATGAGTGAGTAGATGAGCAATCCGAGCACCGCGAGTTCGAGGGCGGAGGTCTTGGCCATGTGGACCTCGACACTGAGGAAGGTGACCACGAAGGTTGCGAGGTAGTAGAAACCGAGGCCGGTCACCGCGGTGCAGACGAACACCAACAGGATTCCGGATCGACTGTGCTTGCCGGCGTTGCGCAGCGGGGCGTGCTCGACCTCGTGAGCGCGCTGGAGCTCCTGGAACACGGGAGTGTCCTCGAGCCGGAGCCGGACGTAGAGACCCAGGACGGCCAGTGGGCCGGCGACGAGGAAGGGGACACGCCACCCCCAGCTCGTCATCTGGTCGTCGGACAGCAGGGCCGTCAACAGCAAGGTCACCGCACCCCCGGCCATGACCCCGATGCCGGCGCCGGCGGAGACCACACTGCTCCACAGCCCGCGCCGGCGGGCCGGTGCATATTCCACGAGGAAGGCAGCTGCGCCCGCGTATTCGCCACCCGCAGAGAAACCTTGGGCACACCGAAGGAGCACCAGAAGAGCGGGAGCAGCGACGCCGATTGTGGCGTACGTCGGCAGGACGCCGATGCCGATCGTGCAGATGCCCATGACGACGATCGCGAACGAGAGTGCCGCGCGGCGACCGGCGCGATCGCCGAAAGCCCCGATCAGCAGCCCGCCGAGCGGACGAAAGAGGAACGCGACGCCGAAAACGGCGAGGGAGGCCAACAGCGACGTCGTGGCGTTGCCGGACGGAAAGAACAGCTGTCCGATGGTCGCGGCCAGAAATCCGTACACCGCGAAGTCGAACCACTCGAGGAAGTGGCCGATGCCCGCGGCGACGGCGACGCGTCGAGACACCCGGGGTGCCAGCGTCCCCGATGAGGTCAGCGCATCAGTCGTCGGCGCCTCTCCCGGAGTGGTGGGGGGTGACGGCAATACGGGGGGTGGGTTCGTCATCGAGGTCTCCTCGGGAAGCGTCGTGGACTTCTTTCGCCACGACGTGAATTTGGTCCTGCGCGAATCTGATGGTGTTTCCGGCGCGCCCATGATCCTCCGCCCTGGCGGCCCACAGTGAGATGAGCCACAGTTGTACGGATGATTGGAAGGTAGTCATGGTCGACGCTTGCGTCAAGCCTTTGGAGTGGGCGGGTTCGCCGCTACGTGGAACTTGGACAACGGAAACGTCTTGAACAGGTAATCACCGTCAAATCGCGGGACCGTCGTGGTCGGATCCAGGAGGTGGACGGGTTCGATTCGCGTCGTGATTGACAGACGCATCGTTGCGCAATAGTGTCTCAAGTCATACGGACAAATTGTGAAACGGTGGTGGTCGGATCCGCTGCCGCGGGCAGCTCCGGCAGGAACTGCAACTGACGTGTCCACGAATCACGGAAGGGATGTGCGCATGGCTGGCAGCACGATCGCCGAACGACTCGGCGTCTTCGCCGCAGATCTGGAGGTCGATGCGCTTCCGCTACCAGTCGTCGAGCGGGCGAAAGGGTGCCTCATCCACGCTCTGGCGGTGGGGATGGCCGGCTCGGCCGCTGGCTTCGGGCGACGGGCCGAGCAGGTTACCCCCGGAGTGAGCTCGCCACCGAATCGCCGGGGATACGCCCGCTCGTTGGTGACCGGCCAGTGGCATCCGGCCTCGACGGCGGCCTTCATCAACGGAGTGCATCTACATGCCCGGGCGCAGGAGGACACACATGGCACGTTCCATCCAGGCGTAAGCGTCGTACCCGCCGCTCTGGCGGCAGCAGAGGCCAGCGCTGTCGACGGTCGGACTCTGCTTGCAGCGGTCGTCGCGGGTTACGAGGTGGGCATCGCGCTGTCGAAGCCACTCACGGACCTGACCACCCCGCCCTTTCGCGCCACGGCGGTGTTCGGACCGGTAGCTGCCGCTGCCGCCGTCGCACGAATCCGCGGCCTGAGCGGCGAACGCACGACCTCCGCGCTGGCGATCGCCGCATCGATCTCGGGTGGCACGTCCGAATCGTTCGGTGCCGGAACTGACGAATGGCATTTCCAGTCGGGAATCGCGGCGACGAGTGGACTGATGGCAGCGCAACTTGCCGAAGCCGGAGTTGCGGGGTCGCGGGCCGCTTTCGAAGCCGAAGCGGGATTCCTCGACTGCTTCTCGCGATCGCGTGAGGCAGCGGAAATGATCGCCCGCGACCTCGGGCGATCCTGGAACATGCTCGAAGTAACCTTCAAGCCCTACCCGGTGTGTGCGTTCAATCAGGCGCCGGCCATGCTCGCGGTGCGGCTGCGCGAGTCCGGTCTCCACGCCGACGAGGTCGCATCGATCCGGCTGCAGATGAACGAACGCGAGGCAACCTATCCGGGCATGCCCTCGCGCGGGCCCTTCACCAGTACCTCACAGACACTGATGAGCGCCAGATTCGCCTTCGCAACCGGGCTCGTCCACGGCGACATCACCTACGGCCTGTTGCAACACTTCACCGATCCCCAGGTGCTCGACCTCATCGGCAAGATCGACCTCGTCGCCGAGTCGGCACGCCCGGCGAAAACCGCACACGCCACTGTGGGCCTGGTCGACGGGACCGCGGTCCAAGACGCCATCGAGGACTCCGATGCGATGCTGTCGTGGGACACCGACGGCGTCGTACGCAATGCCGAACGCCTCGCAGACGAAATTCCGCTGTCCACAAAGGACCTGGAAACCTTGATCGACAGCGTGGCCACGTTGCCCGACACGCCGTCCGTCGACCCGTTGATCCGTGCGACTTTGGCGGGTATCTCCGTCAGAACGTGAGGACAGCTCTTTTCCAGTCGTCCCCCTCGACATGCGGGGTACATCGAAACCCGAAACCGACGCTCCCAATTCAACAGTGCCGGGCACTCGATCCGGCCGAGAAACGAGAAAGAGCACTATGACCGAGAACGTCGCCATCGCCGAACGGCGAAACAGCGAACTCCAACACCGAAAGATGTACATCGACGGCGAATGGGTCGACGCAATCTCCGGTGAGATTTTCGAGACCGTCAACCCCTACAACGGGCGGGCCTGGGCCACTGCACCACTCGCCGGACCGGAAGATGTCAAGAACGCTGTCGAGGCCGCGCGACGCGCGCTGTCCGGGCCGTGGGGATCGATGTCCGCGGCGCAGCGAGGCGCCCTGATCCGTAGACTGGCGGCGCTGATCGAGCCCCATGCAGACGAGCTCGCGCGTATCGAAACCACCGACAACGGCAAGGTCATCCGCGAGACGCGCGGCCAGATGGCCGGATTGCCGGCGACCTACGAGTTCTTCGCCGGCGCTGCCGACAAGATCTTCGGTGACACCATCTCCGCGCCCCAGACGAACTTCTTCACCTACACTCGCCGCGAGCCAGTCGGCGTGGTCGCCGCGATCCTTCCCTGGAACAGCCCGCTGTTCCTGCTGGCGAGCAAGCTCGCGCCCGCCTTGGCCGCCGGCTGCACATTTGTCGCCAAGCCCGCAGAGCAGACGCCGACGTCGACCCTCGAATTCGCCAAGCTCGTCGATGAAGCCGGTTTCCCGCCCGGAGTGTTCAACGTCGTCACCGGCGCCGGGAACACAGGAGCCGCACTGACCGCCGAACCCGGCGTGGACAAAATCACCTTCACCGGCTCCACTGCCACCGGAATCGCGGTCATGAAGAGCGCCGCCGACCACATCGCAGAGGTCACCCTCGAACTCGGCGGCAAGTCCCCCAACATCATCTTCCCCGACGCCGACATCGATGCGGCCGTCAACGGGGTGATGGCAGGAATCTTCGCCGCCACCGGTCAGACCTGCATCGCCGGAAGCCGTTTGCTGGTCCACGAATCGATCCGCGATGCCGTCGTCGAGCGACTCGCACGACGCGCACCCCAGATCAAGATGGGGGATCCGCTCGACATCGAAACCGAGATGGGCCCCATCGCCTTCGCCGAGCAACTCGAGAAGGTCCGCTACTACGTCGACCTCGGAGTCGACGAAGGAGCCACCGTGGTGTGCGGCGGAGAGTGTCCTCAGGACACCGAACTGGCCGACGGGTACTTCTTCCAGCCCACCATCCTCAGCGGCGTCGACAATTCGATGCGCGTGGCACGGGAAGAAATCTTCGGACCCGTGCTGTCGGTCATCACCTTCACCTCGGAAGAAGAGGCGGTCCAACTCGGCAACGACACGACCTACGGACTCGCCGCGGCGGTGTGGACGAAGGACATCCAACGCGCGCACCGCGTGGCGCACCGACTCAATGCCGGCACGATTTGGATCAACTCCTACCGTGTGCTCGCCAACAACGTCCCGTACGGCGGCTTCGGGCAGAGCGGAATCGGCCGCGAAAACGGCATCGAAGGCCTCGACGCGTACCTGCAGACCAAATCCATCTGGGTCGAACTCACCGGTGAAAGCCGTGACCCGTTCAAGCTCGGCTGAACCTCCAGGAGCAGAAACTGATGACCACCACATTCGACATCCCCAAGACCAGCCAGGCGGCGGTGCTCACCAAGCACAGTGAGCCGCTCGAGATCCGCGAAATTCCGGTACCCCAGACCCTGGAACCGGGCGCACTCCTGGTCCGTATCGAAGCAGCGACGGTGTGCGGCTCGGACCTGCACCTATGGGATGGCTCCCTCGGCGGCAGCCAGGCGCTGGACCTACCTGTCATTCCCGGACACGAAATGGTTGGGCGGGTGATCGCATTCGGTGACGGCGCCGAGCGAGACACCTTCGGTACACCGCTCGAAATCGGCGATCGCATCTGCTTCACCCACGCTTCATGCAACCAATGTGACCACTGCCGGTTCGACAACCAGCCCACCCTGTGCACCAACCGGCAGTACTACATGTTCACCAACTGCGAGCGTCCCCCGTACCTGGTCGGCGGCTTCGCCGAGTACGCCTACGTCTTCCCCAATTCGGGACGAGTGCGCGTGCCGGACGAGGTGGAAACCTCTTGGGCATCGGCGGCCAGCTGCGCACTGCGCACAGTTGTGCACTCTTTCGAACGCATCGGCAAGATGAATCCCTGGGAAACCGTCGTTATCCAGGGAGCGGGCCCGCTCGGCCTGTTCGCTACCGCCCTCGCCGATCATCTCGGCGCCGGACGAATCATCACCGTCGGCGCTCCCGATACCCGCCTTGCCATCGCCAAGCAGTACGGGGCAACCGACCTCGTCTCTGTCGCCGAACATCCCGAACCCGAAGACCGGGTCGCCGCGGTCCGCGAACTGCTCGGCGGCCACGGCGCCGAAGTTGTCTTCGAGTTCTCCGGCGCACGCACCGCGTTCCCAGAAGGTCTGGGAATGATCAAGGAAGGCGGCCGCTACATGGTCACCGGCCAGATCGACGGTCCAGGCAAGGAAGTCCCGGTCCGGCCCGGCTTCATCACCCGACAGCAGCTGACCATCATGGGAACCTGGTCCGGGCACATCGCCGAATATCGCAAGGCTCTCGACTTCATGAAGAACACACATGGTAAGTACGACTTCGGCGCACTGGTCCCGAACCGGTACCGGCTCGACCAGGCGACCGAGGCACTGACGCGGATGCGGGCACAGGAGGACATCAAGCCGATGCTCGTCCCGCACGCAACCGAAGGAATCTGACGTGAGGCCCCTCGACGGCATTCGGGTGCTCGAGATGGGCCAGTACATCGCCGCCCCCTACTGTGCGATGATGCTGGCCGACCTAGGCGCGGAGGTCATCAAGATCGAGAAGCCCGACGGCGGCGATCCGCGCAGAATCTACGATCCGCTCGAGCAGACCGAGACCGGATCTATGAGCGGCGGGTTCCTGAGCTACAACCGCAACAAGAAGTCCGTCACGCTGGACTTGAGCACAGAAGGCGACCGAGCCCGATACCGGACCCTTGCGGCGACCGCGGACGTAGTCGTGGAAAACCTCCGTCCCGGTGCCGTCGACCGTATGGGAGTCGGATACGAAGCGCTCAAGGAGGCCAATCCACGCCTGATCTACTGCGCCATCAGCGGCTACGGACGGTTGCGGACGCATCGAGGCGAATTTGCCGAACGGCCGGCCTTCGACACCGCCATCCAGGCAGTCGGCGGATTGATGGCGGTGACCGGAGAACCCGGGGGCCCGCCGCTGCCGACGGTGACCGGTTTCGCGGACGTCTTCACCGCGGTCCACGCCACCGTCAGCGTGCTCGCCGCTCTACAGGGACGTCAGAATACCGGTGTGGGCGCGTTCGTCGATCAGAGCATGTACGACTCCGTGGTGTCCCTGCTCGAACGCGAACTGATGCTGTGGGATTTCACGGGCGAGCATCGAGTGCGCGGGGTGGATCGCTACTCTCCACTCGGTGCCCTCGAGGCCGAGGACGGGTATGTTGCACTGATTCTGCCCACCCACGAAATGTGGCGGCGGCTGTGTGTGGCAATCGAGCGGACCGACCTGCTCGACCATCCACTGTTGGACACCGTCGTTCACCGGGCCGAGAACTTTGCATCGGTGATCCGCCCCGAAGTCGAACGGTGGACACGGTCGCGCACCCGCCGCGAGATCGTCGAACGCTTCGCCGCCCATGGGCTTCCCGCCGGGGAAACCCAGACCGTGGACGAGCTTTACCAGTGCCCTCACCTTGACGCGCGTCGCATGTTCCTCGATATCGACGATCCGTATGCCGGTCGCCGAAGGATGATCCGGACACCGTTCCTGACCGACACCTACGAGGAGCCGCGCACCGACTCGGCGCCCCAGCTCGGCGCCCACAACGACGAACTGCTTGCTGAGGTGGAACCGACCACGGCCTGAGGCGCCTGCCGACATGGATGGCGGGGACACCAGCACCACCGCGACAGGGCCCACATCCGTATCGGGTCCGTCGTGCTGCGGTGACAGATGTCCATCGGTCGCCCAACTCCGGCGCCGGAAGGACCGAGTGTGGAGGTGTGATCGCAGACGGTCACACCTCCACACTCGATTCATCAGTATCAATTTGCGAGGTAGCAGAAGTAGTATGCGATCTGACGCCACGAATATGCTGTTGTTGCAGTAAATTCCCGTTGCCGAGTCTCCCACCTTGAAGATTCATCCGTACGAGCGCTAGTGTGGTGGATGACACCCTGCCGATCGCATCAGGGAGAAGGAGGAGCCCGTGGCGACGAAGAAGGCCGCTCCCGCGGAGCGTGGTGTCCCAGCGTACCGAGAGTTGGCCGAGAAGTTGCGGGCCGACATCGAGGCAGGTGTCTACTCGGTGGGACGGAAAATGCCCACCGAAAGCGTGTTGCAGTCGGTCCACAACGTCAGCCGCCACACGGTGCGTGAGGCGCTCCAGATACTGCTCTCGGACGGGCTGATCTACCGCGTCCAAGGCAGCGGAACCTATGTGAGCGGGCGTCAACAGGACACCCGGGGCCGCTATGTCCGCTCGATCGGCTCCCTCGACGAAATTATCGTCTGGCCCGATACGAACACCGAGGTGATCGAACCATTCACCGTCGTCGTCGAGCCCTCCATCGCGGCCCGATTGGAATTGCCGTACATCGAGGTCAGCAAGGCCACCGTTCGACGTTCCTATGAGGGATTCCCCTTCGTCCTGACACGTCACTACGTCGAACCCGAGCTCGGTGCGAAACTGGCCGCGGACGGGGTCCCGTCGGTCGGCGAAGGAACCGTGATCGGGGCGGCCGAAAAACTCCTCACCAAGCCGATCATGGGCGCGCGCCAGGAGATCACCGCCATGAACGCCCCGGAGCACGAGGCTGAGCTGATCGGATGTCAAGCTGGAGACGCCATACTGCTGATCGAGCGTCTTTATTACGACGCGGACGGCAAGTTCGTCGAGTTCACATCCTCTCATTTCAATCCACGTCGGTACTCGTACCGCATGGAACTGAGGCGGCGAGGAGCCTGAATAGGTCGTATTCCTTCTCGGCCTCGAAGTACAAGGTAGTCACGTCGTAGAGCAGTAGGTTCAGATCACCGCTGCGACAATATGTTCGGAGCAGCACTCCGCGATTCGGTCGCGGTAGCCGCGGTCGGTGCAGCGGTGCGGTGTCCGCACGAACGTGTTGATCTGCTGGGTGGGCGCCCGGGCGCACCTGCACACCGACCGGCGCCGGCTGCTCGGGCACCTGCGCACCCGCCACTCGTACGACCGTGAGCAGCTCCTCCCCGCTCGACGAGGTGACCGACGTGCGTGCGCGCCTGGTCGACGTGGCGCTGCGGTGATGCCGGCGGCCCCGAGCCGTTCCGGCGGGGCCCGCGGGCGCTGCGTCGCCGGGACGCCGGACCCGGGGTGTAAAGAATTCGTCAGGACTTCGGCCGCGGGCGTCAAGATTCCGTATGGATCGCGGTCCACGGACGGGCGCGGTGCGACAGTGTGGTGCGGGGCGCCGATCGGCGCCTGATTCGCTTCTACGACAAGGGAAGACGACATGGCCGACACCGCGTACGTGGTGCTGATCCTGGCAGGGTTCCTGTTCTGCGCTCTGGTCCTGCGCGCCCTGCATGTGCGAGGTGAGAGCCGGTGACCTGGGCAGGGGTGGCGAGCGTCGCGCTCGTCGTGCTCGCGACGGCACTGGTGGTGTACCTGCTGATCGCGCTGCTCGATCCGGAGAGGTTCTGACGATCCGATGACTCCAGCTGTTACCGCGGGACTGCAGATCGGCCTGGTCGTTGCAGTCCTGGCGTCGGCATACGTTCCACTCGGCGACTACATGGCGCGGGTGTACACGACCGACACCGACCTGCGGTGGAAGGACCTGCGGATCGAGTCCCTGATGTACCGGCTGTGCCGGATCGACCCGCGCGCAGAACAGACCTGGTACGGATACGCCGCGAGTGTGCTCGGTTTCTCGCTTGCGGGCGTGCTCGTGCTGTACACGGTGCAGCGACTGCAGGGTGTCCTGCCGCTCGGCCGGAACCTGGGTGGAGTGAGTCCGGCGGTGGCATTCAACACGGCGGTCTCGTTCGTCACCAACACCAACTGGCAGTCCTACGTGCCCGAGACGACGATGAGCCCACTCACCCAGTCCGCCGGCCTCGCGGTGCAGAACTTCGTCTCGGCGGCGGTCGGCATGGCGGTCGCGATCGCCCTGATCCGCGGCCTGGCGCGCGTCGGGCGCGGCGGCGAGATCGGCAACTTCTGGGTGGACCTGACCCGCGGGACACTGCGGATCCTGCTACCGCTGGCGTTCGCGATCGCGTTGATTCTGTTGTCCCAGGGCGTGATCCAGTCGTACCGCAGCGGCTTCTCCGCCACCGGACTGGACGGCAACGTGGTCACCAACGCCCTCGCCCCCGTCGCCTCGCAGGAGGCGATCAAGGAACTGGGCACCAACGGCGGCGGCATTCTCGCGGCGAACTCGGCCCATCCGTTCGAGAATCCCACCCCCGTCACCAACATCGTCGAAATCCTCGCGATCCTGCTGATCCCGGTGGCGTTGACCCGCACGTTCGGCACGATGATCGGCAACCGACGGCAGGGCCTGACCGTCCTCGGCGTGATGGCGTTGCTCTACGGCACCGTCCTGGCGGTGGCGCTGGCCGCCGAATCCGGTACGCGGGGCGTGGCGGCGAACGCCGCCGGCGCGATGATGGAGGGCAAGGAAGTCCGGTTCGGGATCCCCGGTTCGGTGCTGTTCGCGGTGTCGACCACCGGCACGAGCACCGGTGCGGTGAACTCGGCGCACGACAGCATGTCCCCGCTCGGCGGTGGAGCCGTCCTGCTGAACATCCTGCTCGGCGAGATCGCGCCCGGCGGCGTCGGCACCGGCCTGTACGGCATGCTGGTGCTCGCGGTGATCGCCGTGTTCGTCGGGGGCCTGCTCGTGGGGCGCACGCCCGAGTTCCTCGGCAAGAAGTTGCGCAGGCGCGAGATCACCCTTGCCGCGCTGACGGTGCTGGTGATGCCGGCGCTGGTGCTGACCGGCACCGCGATCACCGTGATCCTGTCCACCACCACCGGGTACCTCGGCAACTCCGGGGGTCCGGGCACTCCGGGCGCGATCCACGGGTTCACCGAGGTGCTCTACGCCTATGCCTCGGCGTCGAACAACAACGGCAGCGCGTTCGGCGGACTGACCGTGACCAGCGACTGGTTCCAGTCCTCGCTGGGCATGTGCATGCTGCTCGGGCGGTTCCTGCCGATCGTGTTCGTCCTGGCCCTGGCCGGATCGCTGGCCGCCCAGCGTCGCACCCCTGCCGGTGCGGGCACGCTGCCCACCACCGGTGCGGCCTTCGGCGGGCTGCTCACCGGAACCGCCGTCCTCGTTGCGGCTCTCACCTTCTTCCCGGCCCTCGCTCTGGGCCCCGTCGCGGAGGCACTGCAGTGACCCTCGTCTCCCCCTCGGCGCCTCGCGCGCACCTGCGGCGCCGCGACCACGGCTCGTCCTCCCGCCCCGCGGCGGAGATCACGGAGATACTTCGGTGACCATCGACCTTCATTCCCACCGGGAGACCGTCGCCTCTCACCCGCACCGTGTCGGCGGGGGCGTGGTCCGCCCCCGTCAGCTGGCAGACGCCCTGCCGGGAGCGATCCGCAAGCTCGATCCCCGGCATGTGGCGCGGAATCCGGTGATGTTCGTCGTGCTGGTCGGATCGGCGGTCGCCACCGTCGCGGCGATCGTCGAACCCACCCTGTTCGCCTGGTCGATCGCGGCGTGGCTGTGGTTCACCGTGCTGTTCGCCAACCTCGCCGAGTCGGTCGCCGAGGGGCGCGGCAAGGCGCAGGCGGCGAGCCTGCGAAAGGTCAAGCAGGATACGACAGCCCGTCGCCGCACCGGTCCGGACACCGAGGAATCCGTATCGGCCACCGAGCTGCGCGTGGGCGATCTCGTCGTGGTGGAGACCGGCCGGACGATCCCCGGTGACGGTGACGTGATCGAGGGCATCGCCACGGTCGACGAGTCGGCGATCACCGGAGAATCGGCGCCGGTGATCCGCGAGTCGGGTGGCGACCGATGCGCCGTCACCGGCGGCACCACGGTGCTCTCCGACCGCATCGTCGTGCGGATCACGGCACCACCCGGGCAGACCTTCGTGGACCGGATGATCGCTCTCGTCGAGGGGGCCGCCCGGCAGAAGACCCCCAACGAGATCGCCCTGAACATCCTTCTCGCGGCGTTGACGATCGTGTTCCTGCTCGCGGTCGTCGCGATCGGTCCGATGAGTGCGTACGCCGGCGCCGAGCAGGGACCGGTCGAGCTGATCGCGCTGCTGGTGTGCCTGATTCCCACCACGATCGGCGCCCTGCTCTCCGCGATCGGCATCGCCGGGATGGACCGGCTGGTGCAGCGCAACGTGCTGGCCATGTCCGGTCGTGCCGTCGAGGCGGCCGGGGACATCGACACCCTGCTGTTGGACAAGACCGGCACCATCACCTACGGCAACCGACGCGCCACCGCACTGCACCCCGCTCCCGGTGTCACGGATCTCGAAATGGCTTCTGCGGCAAGATTGTCGAGCCTGGCCGACGGAACCCCGGAGGGGCGCAGCATCGTCGAGCTGTGCGCCGAGTGGTTCCACCTCGATCCGGGCCCGTCGGACGCCGAGCGCTCCGCCGAGTTCGTCGCATTCACCGCGCACACCCGGATGAGCGGCCTCGACACCGCCGGAGACGCGGGCATCCCGGTCCGCATCCGGAAGGGCGCCGCCGACGCGGTGACCCGCTGGGTGGCCGAGCAGGGCGGACGGATGCCCGAGGCGGTGAGCACCGTCGTCGACGACATCGCCCGCGGCGGCGGAACACCGCTCGTGGTGGCCCGATCCGACGATCGCGGCGCATCGGTGGTCGGCGTCGTCGAGCTGTCCGATGTCGTCAAACCCGGCATGGCACAGCGGTTCGCCCAGCTGCGGGCGATGGGCATCCGCACGGTGATGATCACCGGGGACAACCCCCTCACTGCGAAGGCGATCGCGGCCGAGGCGGGGGTCGACGACTTCCTGGCCGAGGCGACCCCCGAGGACAAGCTGGCGCTGATCCGTTCGGAACAGCAGGGCGGACGGCTGGTCGCGATGACCGGTGACGGTACCAACGACGCGCCTGCCCTCGCCCAGGCCGACGTGGGGGTGGCGATGAACACCGGCACCTCCGCGGCCAAGGAGGCGGGGAACATGGTCGACCTCGACTCCGATCCGACGAAGCTGATCGAGGTGGTCGAGATCGGCAAGCAGCTGCTCATCACGCGCGGGGCGCTGACCACCTTCTCGCTGGCGAACGATCTCGCGAAGTACTTCGCGATCCTGCCCGCGTTGTTCAGCGGGATCTACCCACAACTGGCGGGGCTGAACATCATGGGACTGGCCACCCCACAGAGCGCGATCCTGTCGGCGGTGATCTTCAATGCCCTGGTGATCGTGGCGCTGATACCGCTGGCCCTGAAGGGTGTGCGGTACCGGCCGGCGAACGCGTCGTCGCTGCTGGGGCGGAATCTGCTCGTCTACGGCCTCGGCGGGGTGATCACCCCGTTCGTCGGGATCTGGCTGATCGACCTCGTGGTGCGTCTGGGAATCGGGTGACACTGATGGGATTCGGTAACTTCTTCGCAGGGTTGATGCGGCAGGCGCGGGCCGGCCTGCTGATGCTGGTCGCGCTGACCGTGATCGTCGGAGTGGCCTATCCGGCGGCGGTGTGGGCGGTGGGACGGCTCGGTTCGGCGAGCGCCGAGGGCTCGCCGCTGACCGACACGAACGGTTGCGTCGTCGGCAGCCGGCTGATCGGCGTCGATCCGCAGGTCGCGCCCGACGAGCCCGATCCGTTCTTCCACACTCGGGTCGTCGGTTCGGTCGCCGACGCAGACGCCTTCGCGCCGGGCGACCCGGCCGCCGCACTGCCGTCCAACCAGGGGCCCGGCAGCGAGGTGCTGGCCGCCTTCGTCGACGAACGGCGTGCCGTGATCGCCGCGCGCGAGCAGGTGCCGCCGCAGGAGGTTCCGGTCGATGCGGTCGCCGGGTCCGGCTCCGGCGTCGACCCCCACATCTCCCCTGCCTACGCCGCGGTGCAGGTGCCGCGGGTGGCGCGGGTCACCGGCATCCCCGAGCGACGGGTCCGGGAGCTGGTCGCCGCGCACACCGAGGGCCGGCAACTCGGGTTCCTCGGCGCCGAGCGAGTGAACGTGCCCGAGCTGAACGTGGCGCTGGGACTGACTGCACCCGACTGCGACGAGGTCCCCTCGGGTGGATGATGGCGTCGTGACCGGTACTGCGCGCACCGCCGCCCCCGAGGCGTCGCGCCGGGGGCGGCTGCGTATCTACCTCGGTGCCGCCCCCGGCGCGGGCAAGACGTTCGCCATGCTGGGTGAGGCCCATCGGCGGATCGCCCGGGGCGGTGACGTGGTGGTGGCGATCGTGAACACGCACGGTCGTGCCCGCACCGCCGAGCAGCTGGCCGGCCTGGAGACCGTCCCGCCCCGGCGGACGACCTACCGAGGCGCCGTGCTCGACGAACTGGACCTCGACGCCGTGCTTGCCCGCCGGCCCGCCGTCGCCCTGGTCGACGAGCTCGCCCACACCAACGTTCCGGGTAGCCGCCACGCGAAACGGTGGCAGGACGTCGAGGAACTGCTCGACGCGGGAATCGACGTGCTGTCGACGGTGAACATTCAGCATCTCGAGTCCCTCAACGACGTGGTCGAGCAGATCACCGGCGTGGTACAGCGCGAGACCGTCCCCGACGACGTGGTGCGCCGCGCCGACCAGGTGGAACTCGTCGACATCACCCCGCAGGCCCTGCAGCGGCGCCTCGCGCACGGGAACGTGTATGCGCCCGAGAAGGTCGATGCCGCGCTGCGCAACTACTTCCGGGAGGGCAACCTGACCGCCCTGCGCGAGATCGCCCTGCTCTGGCTCGCCGACCAGGTCGACCTCGCGCTCGCCAAGTACCGCGGCGAACACGCCATCACCGACACCTGGGAGGCCCGTGAACGGGTCGTCGTCGCCGTCACCGGTGGACCCGAATCCGAGACCCTGGTCCGGCGCGCGAGCCGGATCGCCGCCAGGGCCGGCGCGGAGCTGATGGTGGTCCATGTCGTCCGTGGTGACGGTCTCACCGGGGTATCGGCGCCGCAGATGGGGAAGGTCCGGGCTCTGGCAGCCAGCCTGGGGGCGAGCCTGCACAGCGTCGTCGGCGACGACGTACCGACCACGCTGCTCGACTTCGCGCGGGAGGTGAACGCCACCCAGCTGGTGATCGGCACGTCCCGGCGCCCGCGGTGGGCACGCATCCTCGACGAGGGCATCGGGGCAGCGGTCGTCCGCGACTCCGGCAAGATCGACGTGCACATGGTGACCCACGAGCACACAGCACGCGCACCGCGGGTGGCCTTCCTCGGCCGCCACGACCGCCGGCTGCAATCCTGGATCGCCGCGTTCGTCATCCCCCTCGCCGCAACCGGCCTCATGGCCGTGATCGACCGGCTCACCGGGGTTGCCGGCCAGAACGCGTTGTTCTTCGTCGTCGTGCTCGCCGTCGCCCTGTTCGGCGGAATCGGTCCGGCCATCGTCGCAGCCCTGCTGTCCGGCCTGCTGCTCAACTTCTTCTTCACCGAACCGCTCTACAGCTTCACCATCGCCGAACCGGACAACTTCGTCACCACCGTGGTGCTGCTCGTCATTGCCGTAGCAGTCGCCGCACTGGTCGATGCCGCCGCGGCCCGTGCCCGCGAGGCCCGGCTCGCTGCCCAGGAGGCCGAACTGCTCGCCCTGTTCGCCGGCGCGGTTCTGCGGGGTGCGGACCTGCCCCGGCTGCTCGAGAAGGTGCGGGAAACCTACGCCCAGCACGGTGTCAGCCTCGTCCGCACCGACCGGGAGCCGGCGCAGGTGCTGGGGACGGCCGGCGCGGCGCCACCGCCGTCGATCCAGGCCGCCGACACCGTCTGCGAAGTCGACGACAGCGTCTACGCCCTCCTGCTCGGTGGGCCGCGGCTCCGCGCCCGCGACCGCCGGATCCTCACCGCGGTGGCCGGACAGGCCGCCGGGCTGGTCCGGCAGCAGGAACTCGCCGCTGAGGCCGCCCAGGCGTCGGCCCTGGCCGAAACCGACCGGCTGCGGCGGCTCTTGCTGTCGGCGGTGAGCCACGACCTGCGCACCCCGCTGGCTGCCGTCAAGGCCGCGGTGTCGAGCCTGCGCAGCACCGATGTCGAGTTCTCCCCCGAGGACACCGCGGAGCTGCTCGCGACCATCGAGGAATCCACCGACCAGCTCACCGGCCTGGTGTCGAACCTGCTCGACTCCTCCCGGCTCGCGGCCGGAGTGATCACGCCCGTCCTGCAGCCGGTGTACCTCGACGAGGTGGTGCACCGCGCCATGGTCACGCTTTCGAGCGGCGGTTCGGACACCGCCCGCAACGTTCGCGAACGCATCGAGGTCGACGTCGACGACACCGTGGTCGGTGCGGACAGCGGACTGCTCGAACGGGTCCTGGCCAATCTTCTCGACAATGCCCTGCGCTATGCACCCACCGGTCCGATCCGCGTCGGCGCCGACACCTCCGGTGACCGCACCACCGTCACCATCGCGGACTGCGGCCCCGGACTCACGCACGGCGACACCGGCAACGTCTTCGCCGCCTTTCCCCGCGCCGGGGACCACCGCAGCAGCCGCGGGGCGGGCCTCGGGTTGACCGTCGCCCGCGGATTCGCCGAGGCGATGGGCGGGACCGTCACCGCCACCGAGACACCCGGTGGCGGGACGACCATGGTGGTCGAGCTCGCCGCCGCGCCGGAAAGGGTGCCGCGGTGACTCGCATCCTCGTCGTCGACGACGAACCACAGATCCTGCGTGCGTTGCGCATCAACCTCGCCGCACGCGGGTACGAGGTGATCACCGCCGGCGACGGACGCGCCGCCCTCCGTGCCGCCGCCCAGCAACATCCCGATGTGATCGTCCTCGACCTGGGCCTGCCCGACCTCGACGGGATCGAAGTGCTCGCCGGGCTGCGCGGCTGGTGCACGGCCCCCGTCATCGTCCTCTCGGCCCGCACCGACGCCCTCGACAAGGTGGCCGCTCTCGATACCGGAGCCGACGACTACGTCACGAAGCCGTTCGGGATGGAAGAGTTCCTCGCCCGCATCCGCGCCGCGGTCCGGCGAGCCGGCACCACCTCGGACACGACCGAACCGACGATCGACACCGACGACTTCACCGTCGACCTCGCCGCGAAGAAGGTCACCCGCGACGGCGCACCGGTTCACCTGACCCCCACCGAGTGGGGGATGCTCGAGGTGCTGGTGCGTAATCGCGGCAAGCTCGTCGGCCAACGGGAGCTACTGGAAGAGGTGTGGGGGCCGTCCTACACGACCCAGACCCATTACCTGCGGGTGTATCTCACGCAGCTGCGACGCAAACTCGAACCCGATCCTGCCCGCCCTCGCCACCTGCTCACCGAACCGGGAATGGGATACCGCTTCGAAGCGTGAAGGAACTCGGCGCGACGGATTCGTAACCAATTCCCGGTTCCGAGCAGCACGGCACCTCCGCGGCGCTACCGTCGACGCATGTCAGCGGACGTTGCTGCGGCACCTGCGGCGCACCCCCACCTGCCTGCCCGGCCCCGCGGCCGCCTGAACTCGGTCCCGCACGTGGTGGGCCTGACCCTCGGGATCTTCGCCGTCGCGGTGGCGCTGTGGTCGATCTCCCCCACCCTGCGCTACTTCGTCCACACGCCACGGGAATACGTGGACACGTACCTGTTCGACGCTCCCGACACCAGCCTGTCGTACGCGCTGGTGCTCGGCCTGCTCGCGGCGGCACTGGCGAGCCGCAAGCGGATCGCGTGGTGGATCCTCACGGTGTACCTGGCCGGATTCGCGGTCTACAACGGGTTCGTGGCGGTGTCGGACCGCAGCATCGACGCGGCGATCGGTCTGGTGCTGCAGGTCGCGGCGGTCGGGCTCCTGCTCGCGGCGTATCCGGAGTTCTACACGCGGGTCCGACGCGGGGCGGTGTGGAAATCGCTGGTCGTCCTCGTCGCCGGGCTCGCCGTCGGCACCCTGATCGGCTGGGGGCTGGTGGAACTGTTCCCCGGGACCCTGCCGTCCGACGAGCGGTTGCTGTGGGCGGTCAACCGGGTGACCGCCCTGTCCCTGCTCGACAACGACCAGTTCAGCGGGCGCCCACACGGATTCGTCAACACCCTCCTCGGCCTGCTGGGGGCGCTGGCGCTGATCGCGGCGGTGATCGTGCTGTTCCGGTCGCAGCGGGCGACCAACGCACTGACCGGGAGCGACGAATCCGCGATCCGGGGCCTGCTCGAGCGTGGCGGCGACGATTCGCTGGGCTACTTCGCGACCCGCCGCGACAAGGCGGTCGTCTTCGCGCCCAGCGGCAAGGCCGCGGTGACCTACCGGGTGGAGGTCGGGGTGTGCCTCGCCAGCGGGGACCCCGTCGGCAATCCGGAGGCGTGGCCGCACGCGATCGACGAGTGGCTCGCGCTCGCTCGGGGTTACGGCTGGGCGCCGGCCGTGATGGGTGCGAGCGAGGCCGGTGCCACCGCCTATCACCGGGCCGGTCTGTCGGTACTGCAACTCGGCGACGAGGCCATCCTCCGCACCGCCGGATTCTCGCTCTCCGGCCGGGAGATGCGGCCCGTGCGCCAAGCCGTCTCGCGTGCCCACAAACAGGGAGTGACGGTGCGCATCCGCCGGCATCGGGACGTCCCCGAGGCGGAGATGGCACTGGCGATGCGACGTGCGGACGAATGGCGGGACACCGAGACCGAGCGCGGATTCTCGATGGCCCTCGGACGCCTCGGCGATCCGCTCGACGGGAACTGCCTGCTCGTGGAGGCGATGTCCCACGACGAGGTGGTGGCGATCCTGTCGCTGGTGCCGTGGGGGGCCGACGGCGCGTCGCTCGACCTGATGCGCCGAAACCCGCAGGCGCCCAACGGTGTCGTGGAGATGATGGTGTCGGAGCTCGCCGCCCACGGCGGCGAATTCGGGATCACGCGGATCTCGTTGAACTTCGCGGTGTTCCGCTCGGTCTTCGAGGAGGGCGCACGGATCGGCGCCGGCCCGGTGCTGCGGCTGTGGCGTTCGATGCTCGTGTTCTTCTCCCGCTGGTGGCAGCTCGAGGCGCTGTACCGGTCGAACGTGAAGTACCAGCCCGAGTGGGCGCCGCGGTTCCTGTGCTTCGCGGACAACAGGGTGCTGCCCCGGGTCGGGATCGCGTCGGCGATCGCCGAAGGCTTCCTCACGCTGCCCAGCTTCGGCCGGGAACGAAGCGCCCGCCGCCACACCGGGACCCAGACGTCCGCTCCCCCTGTGCTCGTCGAGTCCGGCACCCTGCGCGACGACGGTGCCGCCCCCGACGTCGAGCCGGCGGCGGAGCCGCGCACCGGTCCCCGGCGACCGGAGCAGGTGCGGGTGCGGCTGGCGAAGCTCGAGCGGCTCATGGAGTCGGGCGTCGACGCGTACCCGGTGGCGAACCCGCCGTCGTACACCGCCGCGACGGCCGTCGCCGCACCCGAGGGCACCGCGGTGCGGATCGCCGGCCGCATCCTGCGACTCCGGGACTTCGGCGGCGTGCTGTTCGCGGTGCTGCGGGACTGGTCGGGCGACGTGCAGATCCTCGTCGACCGCGGCCGCGTCGGCGGCCGCCGCTTCGTGTTCGACCTCGGCGACCTCGTCGAGGTGAGCGGGGTGACGGGCCGCAGCCGCAGCGGCGAGCTCTCGGTGCTCGCGGAGGACTGGCGACTCGACGGCAAGTGCCTGCACCCGCTGCCCGACAAGTGGCGGGGCCTGACCGATCCCGAGGCGCGGGTGCGCCAACGGTACGTGGACCTCGCGATCAACCGCACCGCGCGCCGGCTGCTCGTGGCCCGCAGCGCGGTGGTGCGGTCGCTGCGCGAGCAGCTGCAGGCCCGCGGCTACCTCGAGGTGGAGACACCGATCCTGCAGCCCGTGCACGGCGGCGCCAACGCCGCCCCGTTCACCACCCACATCAACGCCTACGACCTGGACCTGTACCTGCGGATCGCGCCCGAGCTGTACCTCAAGCGCCTGTGCGTGGCGGGCATGGAACGGGTCTTCGAGATCGGCCGGGTGTTCCGCAACGAGGGCGCGGATTTCAAGCACAACCCGGAGTTCACGATCCTCGAGGCCTACGAGGCACACGCGAACTACGAGGTCATGCGGGTGCTGGCGCGCGAGCTGATCCAGGCCGCGGCCGTCGCGGCGCACGGCCGCGAGGTGATCGTCCGGCCCGGCCCCGACGGGCGGCCCGTCGAGATCGACATCTCCGGCGAGTGGCCGGTGAAGACGTTCCACGGGGCGGTCTCGGAGGCACTCGGCACCGAGATCGACGCGCAGACCCCCGTCGACGAGTTGCGCCGGCTGTGCGACGAGCACGAGATCCCGTACAACCCCGAGTGGGACGCCGGCGCGACGGCACAGGAGATGTACGAGCATCTCGTCGAGTCCCGCACCGAGTTCCCCACCTTTTACACCGACTTCCCCACGTCGGTCTCCCCGCTCACCCGCCCGCACCCGACGAAAGCGCTCGTCGCCGCCAAGTGGGACCTCGTCGCGTGGGGTATAGAGCTGGGGACGGCCTACAGCGAGCTGACCGACCCGATCGATCAGCGTGCCCGGCTCACCGAGCAGTCGCTGCTCGCGGCGGGCGGCGACGAGGAGGCCATGGAGCTCGACGAGGACTTCCTGCAGGCACTCGAGCACGCCATGCCGCCGACGGGGGGCCTCGGCATGGGCGTGGACCGGATCGTCATGCTGGTCACGGGCGGCAGCATCCGCGAGTCCCTCGCGTTCCCCCTCGCCAAGCCGCGCGCTCGGCGCTGAGGCCCCGGTTTCACGTGAAACACCGGGCCGACCGAGCGCGCGTTCGGTCGCCGTGGCATCGTGGTGACGTGCAGCTTCTCCTGATTCGCCACGCCCTTCCCGAGCTCGCCCGGGTCAGCGAGGGACGCGCCGACCCGTCGCTGACCGACGAGGGGCACGCACAGGCCGCGCGGCTGCCCACCGCGCTCGAGCCCTACCGCATCGCGCGGCTGTTCAGCAGTCCGCAGCGCCGCGCCCTCGAGACCGCGGCGCCGCTCGCCGAGATCCGGGGGCTACCGATCATGCAGCTCGAGGGCCTGGCGGAGTACGACTACCACCTCGACCACTACATCCCGTTCCACGTCGCGCAGGAACTCGCGCCGGATGCCGTGGCGCGCATCCGCGCCGGTCAGCTGCCCGATTTTGTGGATGCGGAAGAATTCCGCACCCGCGTTCTCGCCGCCACGCAGCACATCGTCGACACCTGCGACCACGGAGACACCGTCGCCGTGTTCGCCCACGGGGGTGTCATCAACGTTCTGCTCCAGGATCTGCTCGGGCTCGACCGGCCGCTGATGTTCCCCATCGAGTACACGTCGGTGACCCGCATCCTCGTCTCCCGTAGCGGTGCCCGGCGGGCCGCATCGGTCAACGAGACCGGGCATGTGCGCGACATGCTCCGCGTCTGATCCGGCCGGATGCCGGTAGTTCGTCGCAACCGGTGTGAAGCGGACCGGATCCGGGTATCGGTACGAGGTGGGCGGAGCCGCGACGAGGCGGGCTCCGCGAGGGCGCAGCCGACCGGGCGGTGAGGATCCGTCGGGGCGACCGCTGGCCGGCGTCGACGATGCCGGGCCTCACGACCGAGATTCGACGAGTAGGAGATTGCCATGATGAGAGCTCTGACCTTCGCCGCCGGCGCCGCCGTGGGCTTCGTGCTGGGCACCAGGGCCGGGCGCGACACCTACGAGAAGATGCGGGACCAGTCCACGCAGCTGTGGAACAAGCCGGCCGTGCAGCAGAAGGTCACCGAAGCGAGGGAGACCGTGCAGGAGAAGGCGCCACAGGTGCAGGAGAAGGCCGGCGACCTGGCGAAGAAGGCGGCCGAGAAGGCCCACATCTCGGGTGGCGGCAACATGGCGCCCGACGCCGCCGGGGGCGGGCCCGCCGTGACTCCCCCGCCCGCGGGCGCGCCGATCGTCCCGCCTGCCCCGGAGGGCAAGCACTCCCTGTAGAACCCCGGCCGCGAATCGGCCCGGTGCCGCATCGGCTGCGTTCCGATGCGGCACCGCCGCGCGTACTCCCGTGCCGAACGGGTACCCCGTGCGCATACGAGCCCGGCCCGACCGGCCCGGCCCGACACGATCCACAGGAGGCGACATGGCCAGACCCGACGGCGACGGTGACCCCGCAACCACCGACACCGACAGCGGAGCCCCGGGCGCCGACGACGACGTCCTGTCCGATCCCGCCGAGTGGTCCGGGGAAGGCGGCGCCACCGAGGAGGGCCCGTCCACCGACGTCGAGGACGGGTGAGATCGGGCGCGCGCCGTCCGGACTCTCAGCCGCTCGGGAGCATCGTCACGCCGGACCGGTCGAGCCGGCTACGCCACGGCCGTGAGCGGATGGATCACCGGCGCGGCCGCGAGGTGCTCGCCCACGGTCGCCAGGGCGGACGTGACGTGCCGGGAGGTCATGTGCGCATCGAGCGCCTCCTGACCCGTCCAGACCTCGACCGTGACGAAGGTGCCGGGCGCCGAGGCGGATTCGAACAACTCGTACGAGACGCAGCCGTCCTCGTCGCGGCTCGCGGCGGCCAGCGCCACCAGCGCGCCGCGCACCGCATCCTCCGACCCGGGCTTCGCCGAAATGGTCGCCACCACGCGCAGTTCCGTCATCTCTCGACGGTACCGCGCGCGGTTGCCGTGCACGAGCGGCCCGGGCGAGGAAGATGTAGCCCATGGGATCACGGATCACGGAGATGCGCCGATGGCGCGCAGGGACAGTGGTACATCAGCGCCTGCACGACCTGACCGGGACGCTCGCCGTGGTCACCGGGGCGGGCAGCGGTATCGGCCGCGCGACGGCCCGGGCGTTCTCCGACGTGGGCGCGATCGTCGTGGTCGCCGACCGCAACCTCGACACCGCCCGCGAGACCGCCGAGATGCTCAACACGCCCGACCCCCAGGCCGGCGGCTCCCGAGCGGTGTTCGGCGGCGGCGCGCACGCGTACGAACTCGACGTCGCCGACGAGGAGCAGGTGCGGCGGTTCGCCGCCACGGTCCGCTCCCAGCACGGCGTGCCGGACGTGCTCGTCAACAACGCCGGCATCGCCGTGATCGGCACCTTCACCGGCACCCCGCAGGAAACGTTCGAGCACGTCATGGACGTCAACTTCTGGGGTGTGGTGTACGGGTGCCGGGCGTTCGGGGACCAGATGCTCGAGCGCGGCACCGGCGGGCACATCGTGAACGTCGCGTCGGCGGCCGCGTTCACCCCGCAGAAGAGCCTCGTCGCCTACTCGACGAGCAAGGCCGCGGTACTGATGTTCACGGACTGCCTGCGGGCGGAACTGATGGTCCACGGGATCGGTGTGAGCGCGATCTGTCCGGGGCTGGTGGGCACGAACCTGGTTCCCAGCGCCGAGATGGTGGGCCTCGGCGTCCGGGAACAGCGCAAGCTCCGCGAGCGGGTCACGGCGCTGTACCGCACGCGAAGCTACCCACCGCAGAAGGTCGGCGAGGCGATCGTCGCCGCGGTGCGGCACAACCGGGCCCTGGTCACCGTGACGCCGGACGCGAAGACCCGGCAGTGGGTCAGCCGGATCGCCCCGCCGGCGATGCGATTCGGCGCGCGCTTCGAACTGGACCGATGAACGCCGTGCGTCCACAGCAGCCCGTGCGGGGCGCCTTCGATCTCGACGTAGTCGGCGGCGGGCAGCCGCTTGGCGAACTCCCGAGCGGTGGCGTCGATGGGCAGGATGTTGTCGGCGGTGCCGTGGACGATCAGTGCCGGCACGTCGATCTTCGGGATGTCCTCGCGAAAGTCGGTGAGCCAGGTGGGTTGGGCGGCGACCGACGCGTACGGTGAGGCCCCCGCGGCCACCTGCCAGCTGGCTCGCAGAGCCTCCTCGCTCAGCCGGGTGCCGAGGTAGTCGTCGGTGTTGAAGAAGTTCCGGAAGAAGTCCGTGAAGAAGGCGTACCGATCCGCCTGGACCGCGGCGAGCAGACCGTCGAAGACCTCCCGGGGTACACCGGTCGGATTGTCGTCGGTGCGCAGCAGGAACGGTTCGAGGGAGCCGAGGAAGGCCGCCTTCGCGACCCGCTGCGAGCCGTGAGTCCCGAGGTAGCGGCCGACCTCACCGGTGCCCATGGAGAAACCGATGAGAACCACGTCCCGCAGATCGAGGGTGGACAGGACGGTGTGCAGGTCCGCGGCGAAGGTGTCGTAGTCGTAACCGATCGTCGGCTTGCTCGAGCGTCCGAAGCCCCGGCGGTCGTAGGTGATGACGCGGTAGCCGGCCTCGAGCAATGCGGCGGTCTGCTTCTCCCACGACGTGCCGCTCAGCGGATAGCCGTGGATGAGTACCACCGGTTGCCCGGAACCGTGGTCCTCGTAGTAGAGCTCGATCGGGGTGGAGTTCTCGGTGCCGACGGCGATGTAGCCCATCAGGGTCCTCTCGTAGCTGGAGACGTACCACTGGTTTCGGAAAGCCAGGTGCGAGCCTATAGCGATCTCTCGGACATCTCCGCCCAGCACCACGAATTCACCGCCGACACCGGCATACCCGTGTACTTCTGCGAGCCACACCCATCCTGGCACCGAGGAACCACCGAGAACACAAATAGGCTTGTGCGGCAGCTCTTTCCACGAGTGCCGCATCCGGCGACGTTTGTCCTGTCGTTACGCGGCCGTAGCGTTTCCGGGTCGCCCCGGTGATCCGGCGGGCGAGGTCGTCGATGCGGGGATCGTCGGCGCGCGGCCGCGGCCGGCGACCTGCGCGAACTGCAACGGATCTCCGACGCCGGGTACGACGAGGCCGGGAACGAGCTGGACCGGCTGCTGAAGGCGCCGGCCGACGAACACCGGGAACGAGGATCCGATCGACCGCGTAGCGGCGCTCCAGGCGGGGGCCTGCTCGCGGCTCGCGGCGTCACCGTGCGCGCACGACGCGGCTCGCGGACCTGACGGTCCGTCAGACCTTGGACGCCAGCCAGTTCCGCAGCCACGTGGTGGCCGAGGTGCCGTTCCCGTCGACCGCGTAGTTGGAGTAGTCCTGGTGGATCTGCGACTCGTAGAACTGCCGGAGCTTGATCTCGCGTTCGTCGTTGGCCTGCTCGGTGAGCTGGGACTGCAGGATGGGCAGACCGCCCGCGTTCATCAGGTCCAGGTAGATGGCGTCGGCCTCGGCGCGGTACCGGTCGACGGCCGACGGGTCACCGCCGGAGGCCATCGCGAGGAATCCGGCGGCGCGGGTGACGAAATCGTCCTTGGGCGTCGAGCAGTACAGGTCGCCCACGGCGCAGAAGGTGCGAACGTCGCCACTGACGAACCCGAACCCGCCCATGCGGGGCCCACCGGCGCCGTTGCCCGCGACGGGAGGGCCGACCAGAATGTCCGCCTCGGAACGGCGGGGGTCGGAGAGCAGGCCGACCGCGGCGAGCCGATGCGGCGGGACCACGCCGAAGCCCGTGCCGATCTCGGCGGCGAGATCGCCGGCAGCGTCGGCGCCCTGGCTGTAGCCGACGAGGGCGAACCGGGTGCCCGGGCACGCGGCCGCGGTGGCGGCGACGATGCCGCGGGCGTTGTCGACGGCCTCCTGCCGCGAGGCACCGTAGACCTCACCCTCCCACGGGAACGCCGTCGCGGCGTACCGCACGTAGTCCACCCGGGTGCCTGCGGGAAGACCGGACGTGACCGCGGCGAGCATGCCGTTGCCGCGCTGGGGATCGGGGGTGTTCGAAGTTTCCCACGTGCCCGGCACGGCGACGACCTGCAGCTTCGGGCATCCGGCCGGGTCGGCCTGGACCGCGGGGGCCGTCGCGACCGACCCCACCACGGTCGCCGCGGCGACCGCCACCAACGTCAACGCACTTCTCAACCCCACCACGGCCCCCTGAGGTCTCCTGCCGATCTCGACTCCGTCACGAAATGATGCCTAAGAAATATGACACAAAGATGAACGGGATGGGAGAGCATCTTTACTCGCGCAGGACGGTTACCACTCCCCCGCCGATGTTGGTGACGAACACGTTCCCCGCCCCGTAGTCGACCGCCGTCCCCACCGTGCCGCGGTCCACCACACGCTGCAGCTGTCCCGGACGGTCCACGACGGTCACCGCCGAGCCGCCGATGTTGGTGACGAAGACGTTGCCGGTCAACGGATCCGTGACCACGACGCCGGGAGGCAGCAGCTCCGCCGGCAGCGGTCCGACGGCCGGATCGTGGTCCGCGATCGTCACGTTGCCGGCGCCGATGTTCGTCACGTAGACGCCGTCGGTGCCGGCGTCGAGCGTGAGTTCCGGAGTGAGGCCCGCGAGCGGGGACGCCGCCGGCCTCTCCGCGGACGACGGCGGCCCGGCGAGGGTGCGGTCGCGATCGACGGTGACCGTGCCGACGCCGAGGTTGGTGACCGCAACGTTGCCGTTACCGCCGTCCACGCGCATCTCGACGGGCGCGCCGGAGGACTCACCGGCCGCACCGGCGGCCGGACGCGGCGGCACGGTCACCGACACGCCACCCGGTCCCACGTTCGTGATGCACGAGTTCCCCGCTCCCCCATCGACTCCGAGGAGGCGCAGGCCGTCGTACCCGACCACCGGCGGCGCCTGCGGCGTGCCGTTCACGGTGACGGCGCCGCCGACGTTGCGTACGCACTCGCCGGGGACCTGCGCGCCGGCGGGAGCGGCCGCCAGCGTCGCCACGGCTCCGACCCCGAGAATGCCCGCCGCAAGTGATCGTCTCGTGATCCGGTGACCCATGCGCACGACCATAACGCGCGAACCGTCCCGAACGGACGAAACGGAAAGGGCGCGCCCACCGGATCTCCGGTGGGCGCGCCCGTCGTGGGTTCTGCTACCTCAGCGCTGTCACACCGAGCGCTCAGCGCTGCGGCATCGTGGTGGTGGTGATCGGCGAAGGGAGCACCGTTGCACCCTCGAGGTACCGATCGACCGCCGCCGCGCAGGAACGACCCTCCGCGATGGCCCACACGATGAGCGACTGGCCACGGCCCATGTCGCCGGCGACGAACACGCCGTCGACGTTGGTGGCCCATTCCGCCGAGCGGGCGACGTTGCCGCGCTCGTTCAGGTCCACGCCGAGGTCGGTGAGCAGGCCCGGCTTCTCGGGGCCGACGAAGCCCATGGCGAGCAGCACCAGGTCGGCCTCGAGTTCGAAGTCGGAGCCCTCGACCTTCTCGAAACGGCCGTTCACCATCTTCACCTCGTGCGCCTTCAGGGCGGCGACCTTGCCGTCCTTGCCGACGAACTGCTCGGTGTTGACGGAGAACACGCGCTCGCCGCCCTCCTCGTGCGCGGAGGACACGCGGAACATCAGCGGGTAGGTCGGCCACGGGGTCGACTCGGCGCGCTGCTCCGGCGGACGCGGCATGATCTCGAACTGGTGCACGCTGGCCGCACCCTGACGATGCGAGGTGCCGAGGCAGTCGGCACCGGTGTCACCGCCACCGATGATGACGACCTTCTTGCCCTTCGCCGTGATGGTCGGCTCCGGCAGGTCGCCGAGCTGCACGCGGTTGGCGATCGGCAGGAACTCCATCGCCTGGTGGATGCCGTCGAGCTCCCGACCGGGGATCGGCAGGTCGCGGGCCGCGGTGGCGCCACCGGCGAGCACGACCGCGTCGAACTGCTCGCGCAGCTCGTCGGCGGTGATGTCGACACCGACGTTGACGCCCGCCTTGAAGACGGTGCCCTCGGCCTCCATCTGCGTGAGGCGGCGGTCGATGACGGCCTTCTCCATCTTGAACTCGGGGATGCCGTAGCGCAGCAGACCACCGATGCGGTCCTCGCGCTCGAACACGGTCACCGCATGGCCGGCGCGGGTGAGCTGCTGCGCTGCAGCCAGACCCGCCGGACCGGAGCCGACGACCGCGACCTTCTTGCCGGTCAGCTTCGACGGCATGACCGGCGCGACCCAGCCCTCGTCGAAGGCCTTCTCGATGAGCTCGACCTCGACCTGCTTGATGGTCACCGGGTCCTGGTTGATACCCAGGACGCAGGAGGCCTCACACGGTGCGGGGCACAGCCGGCCGGTGAACTCCGGGAAGTTGTTGGTGGCGTGCAGGCGCTCGATGCCGTCGTGCCACTTGCCCTTGTAGGCCAGGTCGTTCCACTCGGGAATCAGGTTCCCGAGGGGGCAACCGTTGTGGCAGAACGGGATACCGCAGTCCATGCAGCGGCTGGCCTGGACCTGGAGGGTGTCGAGCGGGAACGGCTCGTACACCTCCTTCCAGTCGAGCAGCCGCAGCGGAACCGGCCGGCGCACAGGGGTTTCACGCGAGCCGTGCTTGAGGAAACCGGTCGGATCAGCCACGAGCCGCCTCCATGATCGCCTCGTCCACGTTCGCGCCTCGAATCTCGGCGTCCTTGATTGCCATGAGTACCTTCTTGTAATCGCGAGGCATGACCTTCGCGAAGTGACTGACCTGCTGCGACCAGTCGGCCAGAATGCGGGCTGCAACCTCGGAGCCCGTCTCGTCACGATGACGCTCGATGGCGCCCTTGAGCCAGAGGAAGTCCTCGCCCTCGAGGTCCTCGAGATCGACCAGCTCGGTGTTCAGGTTGTCCTCGAAGTCGCGATCGGGGTTGTACACGAACGCGACACCACCGGACATGCCGGCGCCGAAGTTGCGTCCGGTCTTGCCCAGGATGACCACCTTGCCACCGGTCATGTACTCGCAGCCGTGGTCGCCGACGCCTTCGACGACGGCCGTGGCACCCGAGTTACGCACGGCGAACCGCTCACCCGCCACGCCGCGGATGAGGGCCTCGCCACTGGTGGCACCGAAGAGGATCACGTTGCCGGCGACGATGTTGTCCTCGGCGACGAAGCCCGGCGCCGCGTTCAGCGGCGGGCGGACGATGATCCGGCCACCGGACAGGCCCTTGCCGACGAAGTCGTTGGCGTCACCGAACAGCCGCAGCGTGATGCCCTTGGGCACGAACGCGCCGAAGCTGTTGCCGGCCGAACCGGTGAAGGTGATGTCGATCGTGTTGTCCGGCAAGCCCTCCCCGCCGTACACCTTGGTGAGCTCGTGGCCGAGCATGGTGCCGACGGTGCGGTTGACGTTGGCGATCTTGGTCTCGATCGTCACCGGCGTACCCGACTCGAGCGCCGGCCTCGCCTGCGTGATGAGCTCGTTGTCGAGAGCCTTGTCCAGCGCGTGGTCCTGCTCCTTGGTGCAGTGCAGGTCCTGCTCGCAGAAGATCGGCGAACGGGTCTGCTCCAGCAGCGGCGACAGGTCCAGCTTCGAGGCACGGTAGTGGTCGACGGCCTTGGTGGTGTCGAGCATGTCGACCCGGCCGATCGCCTCGTCGAGGGAGCGGAAGCCCAACTCGGCCAGGTACTCGCGCACCTCCTCGGCGATGTAGAGCATGAAGTTCTCGACGAACTCCGGCTTGCCGGTGAACCGCTTACGCAGCACCGGGTTCTGCGTCGCCACGCCCACCGGGCAGGTGTCGAGATGGCACACGCGCATCATGATGCAGCCGGACACCACCAGCGGAGCGGTGGCGAAGCCGAACTCCTCGCCGCCGAGCAGGGCGGCGATGACCACGTCGCGGCCGGTCTTCATCTGCCCGTCCACTTGCACGACGATGCGGTCGCGCAGACCGTTGAGCAGCAGCGTCTGCTGCGTCTCGGCGAGGCCGAGCTCCCACGGCGCACCCGCGTGCTTGAGCGAGGTCAGCGGGGAGGCACCGGTGCCACCGTCGTGACCGGAGATCAGCACGACATCGGCGTGGGCCTTCGACACGCCCGCGGCGACGGTGCCGACACCGATCTCGGAGACCAGCTTCACGTGGATGCGGGCCTGCGGGTTGGCGTTCTTCAGGTCGTGGATCAGCTGCGCGAGATCCTCGATCGAGTAGATGTCGTGGTGCGGCGGCGGCGAGATCAGGCCCACGCCCGGCGTCGAACCACGCACCTCGGCGACCCACGGGTACACCTTGTGCGGCGGCAGCTGACCACCCTCACCCGGCTTGGCGCCCTGCGCCATCTTGATCTGGATGTCGGTGCAGTTCGTCAGGTAGTGCGCGGTGACACCGAACCGGCCGGAGGCGACCTGCTTGATCGCCGAGCGACGCCAGTCGCCGTTCTCGTCCGGGGTGAAGCGGTCCGGATGCTCGCCGCCCTCACCGGAGTTCGAGCGGGCGCCGAGACGGTTCATCGCGATCGCGAGGGTCTCGTGCGCCTCCGCGGAGATCGAGCCGTAGCTCATCGCGCCCGTGGAGAACCGCTTGACGATCTCGCTCGCCGGCTCGACCTCCTCGAGCGGCACCGCCGGGCGGGCACCGTTGCGGAACTCGAACAGGCCACGCAGCGACGCGAGCCGCTCCGACTGGTCGTCGACCAGCTTGGTGTACTCCTTGAAGATCGAGTACTGCCCGGTGCGGGTGGCGTGCTGGAGCTTGAACACCGTGTCCGGGTTGAACAGGTGGTACTCACCCTCGCGGCGCCACTGGTACTCGCCGCCGACCTCGAGCTCGCGGTGGGCGTGCTCCGACGGGCGGTCCATGAAGGCGAGGGAGTGCCGGGCGGCGACGTCCTGGGCGATCTCGTCGAGGCCGATGCCGCCGAGCTGCGACTGCATCCCGGTGAAGTACTCGTCGACGATCTCCTGCGAGAGGCCGATCACCTGGAACAGCTGCGCACCGGTGTAGGAGGCGAGCGTGGAGATGCCCATCTTGGACATCACCTTGAGCACGCCCTTCGACGCGGCCTTGATGTAGTTCGCGAGGGCCTTGTCGAGGGTGATGCCGTCGGGCAGGTCGCCGTTCTGCAGCAGCTCGTCGATGGTCTCGAAGGCCATGTACGGGTTGACCACGGCCGCACCGAAACCGCACAGCGCGGCGATGTGGTGCACCTCGCGGGCGTCGCCGGCCTCGACCAGCAGCCCCACCTTGGTGCGGGTCTTCTCGCGGACGAGGTGATGGTGCACCGCGGAGGTGAGCAGCAGCGACGGGATCGGCGCAAGATTCTCGTCGGACTCGCGGTCCGACAGCACGATCAGGCGCGCGCCCTTCTCGATGGCCTCGGTGACCTCGCCGCGGATGTTCTCGAGCGCGCGGCGCAGACCCTCGCCGCCTTCGGCGACGGGGTACAGACCGCGGATGATGACGCTGTTGAAGCCGGGGAACTTGCCGTCGTCGTTGACGTGGATCAGCTTCTGCAGGTCGTCGTTGTCGATGACCGGAGCGGAGACGAGGATCTGCCGGCACGACTCGGCGGTCGGGTTCAGCAGGTCGCCCTCGGGCCCGAGCATGCCGCCCAGGCTGGTGACGACCTCCTCGCGGATGGCGTCGAGCGGCGGATTGGTCACCTGCGCGAACAGCTGCGAGAAGTAGTCGAACAGCATCCGCGGACGCGAGGAGAGCACCGCGATGGGGGTGTCGGTACCCATCGAGCCGAGCGCCTCGATGCCGGTCGCCGCCATCGGCTTGACGAGGAGGTCGACCTCCTCGTTGGTGTAACCGAACACCTGCTGCCGCAACACGACCCGTTCGTGCGACATGTAGGTGTACTTGCTCTCGGGCAGATCCTCGAGCCGGGCGATGCCCTGGTCGATCCACTCCTGGTACGGGTGCTCGGCGGCGAGGGCGCTCTTGATCTCCTCGTCGTCGATGATGCGGCCCTGCGAGGTGTCGACGAGGAACATGCGACCGGGCTGCATGCGCAGCTTGCGCACGACCTTCTGCGGCTCGATGTCGAGCACACCCACCTCGGAGGCCATGATCACGAGGCCGTCGTCGGTGACCCACACGCGCGACGGGCGCAGGCCGTTGCGGTCGAGGACCGCGCCGACGACGGTGCCGTCGGTGAAGCACACCGACGCCGGGCCGTCCCACGGCTCCATGAGCGCCGCGTGGTACTCGTAGAACGCGCGACGGGCCGGGTCCATGGACTCGTGCCGCTCCCACGCCTCGGGGATCATCATGAGCACGGCGTGCGGCAGGCTGCGGCCGCCGAGGTGCAGGAGCTCGAGCACTTCGTCGAAGCGGGCGGTGTCGGACGCGCCCTCGGTGCAGACCGGGAAGATCTTCTCGAGCTTCTCGCGGCCGCCGAACACGTCGGAGTCGATGAGCGCCTCGCGGGCGCGCATCCAGTTGGCATTGCCGGTGACGGTGTTGATCTCGCCGTTGTGGGCGACGCGGCGGAACGGGTGCGCCAGCGGCCACGACGGGAAGGTGTTGGTGGAGAAGCGCGAGTGCACCAGGCCCAGCGCCGACTCGACGCGCTCGTCCTGCAGATCGCGGTAGAAGCCCTCGAGCTGCGGCGTGGTGAGCATGCCCTTGTAGACGAAGGTCGACGCCGACAGGCTCGGGAAGTACACCGTCTCGCTGCCGGGGCCGTCCTGGCCGGCGCCCTCGCGGCCGAGCTCGTGCTCGGTGCGCTTGCGGACCACGTAGGCCCGCCGCTCGAGCTCCAGGCCACCGAGGGTCCGGTCGGGCGAGGCGACGAAGATCTGGCGGAAGCTCGGCATCGCCTGCCGGGCCAGCGTTCCCAGGTCGGAGGGGTCGACGGGAACCTCGCGCCAGCCGAGGACCTGCAGACCCTCCTCGGCGACGATCGCGTCGACCGCGGCGACGGCCTCGTCGGCGGCCTTGTCGTCCTGCGGCAGGAAGGCGATACCGGTGGCATAGAAGCCGATCGGCGGCAGGTCGAAGTCGACGACCTCACGGAGGTAGCGGTCCGGGACCTGGATGAGGATGCCGGCACCGTCGCCGGTGTTCGACTCGGAGCCCGCGGCGCCGCGGTGCTCGAGGTTCACCAGGGCGGTGATCGCCTTCTCCACGATGTCCCGGCTGCGGCGACCATGCATGTCGACGACGAATGCGACACCACAGGCGTCGTGCTCGTTCGCCGGGTGGTAGAGCCCTTGAGGCCCGGGAAGATGCTTCATACCTAGCCTTCGTTGCGTTAGATTGCAGCGACGACCAGCAGCGCTGATGGCCATCTACTTGCGTGAGCAAGTACCGACACGTGGTGGATCGGCACCGATCACCGTTCAGTATCCGCCCTTCCGCGACGATGCGGGTGCCAATTTTCGGCAGCTCGGGCCGGACCTCCCGGTCGGCTTGGACGTCGTGTGTCCACCGTGTTGCGTACAACGATATGTCAGTCTCCGGGGGACGACGCAACCAAGGCTATCCTACCCATCCCTAACGAGCCGGTGACCGCCCGTTAACACGCGGTTGACGCCCGGCCGCGCGGCGCGCCTCGTCACCGCAGCGCGCACACCATCCGGCGGAGGTCGTCGCTCGGGTCGAGATCCGCATCGTCCGAGGTCAGACGGTGCAGGATCATCCCGTCGAGGTGGTCGGTGAGCACGCGCGCCCCGGTGGCGGGATCCGAGGCTCCGAGGGCGGCGAGCACCGCCAGGCCCATGCTCCGCAGTTCGTCGCGGCGTCGCTGCACGGACCGTCGCAGCGACGGCGAGGCGGTGGCCTCGACGAACAGCGCGAACCGGGCGCGGGTGCGTACGGCATCGGGTCCTGTCGCGAACATCACGTACCCGGCGAGCATTTCGACGAGTTCGTCCTCGGTGCGCGGGAGGTTTCCGCCGCCGAGGACGGCGACGTCGGCCCGGTCGCGCTCGACGAGGCGGTCGAGGACGCCCTCGACCAGGGCCCGGCGGGTGCGGAAGTAGTTCGACGTGGAACCGGCCGGCACGCCGGCGGCCCCGTCCACCCCGCGATGGGTGAGCCCGCGCAACCCTTCCCGGCCGAGCAGGTCGATCGCGGCGTCGAGCACCGCAGCGCGCTTGTCGGTCACATCTCGATACTACAACAGTAGTGACATGACACTACATCCGTAGTAGATTGACGTCATGACCAGGAACAACAGCGGCAAGGCCGCGGTCCTCGGCGGGGGCATCGGCGGGCTCATCGCAGCGAATGCCCTGATCCGGCGGGGCTGGCACGTCGAGGTGTTCGAGCGCTCCCCTGCGCTGCCACCCACCGGGACCGCCCTGGGTATGTGGCCGGCCGCGCTCGACGCACTCGCCTCGGCAGGGCTCGGCGGCGGCGTCGAGCGGCTGGGCGTCGCACTGGACCGCGGCGCGATCATGCGGTCCGACGGCCGCGAGCTCGCACGGTTTCGCACCCGGCGGCCCGCCGTGCTGCTCTCCCGGCCGGCCCTGCTGGGCCTGCTCGCCGCGGGCCTGCCCGACGAGGTGCTACGGCTCGGCCGGTCCGCTCCGCCGCTGACCGAGCTCGCCGGCTACGACGTCGTGATCGGTGCGGACGGCATCAACAGCCCGACCCGTGACGCCCTCTTCGGCCCGGAGCACCGGCCCGTTCACGCGGGCATCGCGGCGTGGCGCGGCTGGGTGGACGGCACCGTGGACACCGCGACCGAGACGTGGGGGGCGGGCGCACTGTTCGGGATCACACCCCGCGAGGGCGGCCTGATCAACTGGTTCGCCGCGGTCCGTGCGCCGGCCGGCACCACCGGCGGTGTCGACGACCTCGTCGCCCGGTTCGGCGACTGGCATCCGGCCGTGCGCGACGTGCTGAACCGCCTGGATCCGGCGACGGTGCTCCACCACGAGATCCACCAGTCCCCGCCGCTGCCGTCGTACGTGCGCGGCAACGTCGCACTGCTCGGCGACGCCGCCCACGCCATGACCCCCAACCTCGGCCGCGGTGCCTGCGAGGCGATCGTCGACGCGGCCACCCTCGCGGATCTGCTCGCCCGGTTCGACGTGCCCGAGGCGCTCGGCCGCTACGACCGGGCCCGGCGACGCACCACCCGGTTCCTCGTGCGGGCGTCGTACGCGGCGAGCCGGGTGACCACCGCCGAACGCTGGACGGGCCTGCGCGACGCCGTGGTCGGCCTCGCGACCCGGCGAGGGGCGTGACGCGTCCACCCGTGCGCCTGTCCTGCTGTACTGCATCAACTTTCGAACGGAAGCCGGCGTCCGCACCGGGCCCCCGGCCCGGCGACCACGCTCGTGTTCCCCCGAACCCACCCCACGGCACTGCACGCGCCCGTACCCTTCGCGCCATGAGCCCGGACCTCGAGGGGCACGGCGGCGACCACGCCGCGGCGGTGGCCCGCGCCCACGGTGTCGAGACGATGTTCACCCTCTCCGGCGCGCACGTGTTCCCGCTGTACGACGCCGCGGTCAAGGGTGAAGCACGCATGCGGCTGATCGACGTGCGCCACGAGCAGACCGCGGTGTTCGCCGCCGAGGCCACCGGCAAGCTCCTGCGGCATCCCGGGCTGGCCGTGCTCACCGCCGGGCCGGGCGTGACGAACGGCGTCAGTGCCGTCACCCAGGCGTACTTCGCGGGGTCGCCGCTGGTCGTGCTCGGCGGCCGCGCACCCAACGCCCGTTGGGGCACGGGCAGCCTGCAGGAACTCGACCAGCCGCCGCTGCTGTCCACCGTCACGAAGCTGTCCGGGACGGCGGCGACCGTGGATCGCGTCGGCCCGCTGGTCGACGAGGCGTTCACGGCGGCCCGCACGTCGCACCGGGGGCCGGCGTTCGTGGACGTGCCGATGGACGAGCTGTTCGGCCGTGCCACCCTGCCGCGTCCGTCGCTGCCGGCCGCGGTCCGGCTCGAGCCCGACTCCGAGTCGCTGACGGAGATCGCCGCCCTGCTCGCCGAGGCACGGCGGCCGCTGCTGGTGCTGGGCACCGACGTGTGGGCCGATCACGCCGAGGAGGCGGCACTGCGGTTCGTCGACGAGGCCGGCATCCCGGTGATCACCAACGGCATGGGCCGCGGCGTGGTCCCGGGCGGGCATCCCCTGCTCGTCACCAAGGCCCGCGGCACCGCGGTGGGGACCTGCGACCTGGCGATCGTCGTGGGCACGCCGCTGGACTTCCGCCTCGGCTACGGCCGGTTCGGGGGGCGCGACGGCGCGCCCGCGGCCCGGGTGGTGCACGTGGCCGACTCCCCCGGTCAGGTGTCGGCACACGCCGAACTCGCCGGCTCGGCGTCCGGCGACCTCACGGCGTGCCTCGACGGCATCCTGTCGGCGCTGTCCTCGCGCCCGGACACGGACGTCTGGGTGACCGGACTGCGCGACGAGGCGACGGCCGCCGCGGAGCGCGACGCCGCCCTGTTGGCCGCCGAGGCCGATCCGATCCACCCGGCCCGGATCTACGGCGAACTGCTGCCGCGGCTGGCCGACGACGCCGTGGTCATCGGCGACGGCGGCGACTTCGTGTCGTTCGCGGGCAAGTTCGTCGAGCCGAAGCGGCCCGGGCAGTGGCTCGATCCGGGGCCGTACGGATGTCTCGGCGCCGGCCTCGGCGCGGCCGTCGCGGCGCGGGTGGCGCGGCCGTCGAGCCAGGTGGTGCTGCTGCTCGGCGACGGTGCCGCCGGTCTGTCGCTGATGGACATCGACACCCTCGTGCGGCACGAGCTGCCCGTGGTGATCGTGGTGGGCAACAATTCGGCGTGGGGCCTCGAGAAGGGACCGATGCAGCTGCTGTACGGCTACGACGTGGCCGCCGACCTGGCGCCGGGCACGCGGTACGACCTGGTGGCGACCGCGCTCGGGGCGGGCGGTGAGCTGGTGACGGATCCGCGGGAGCTCGGTCGGGCGCTGGACCGGGCCTTCGCGTCGGGGGTGCCGTATCTGGTGAACGTGCTGACGGACGTCACGGCGGCGTATCCGCGGGGCACCACAGGAATCTGAGAGCGGCCGGATCGCCTAGCACGCGAACGTAACAACCCCATAAATAACAACTGACCGCAGCGATTAAATCAGCTGCGGTCAGCGGTATCGAAAGGGTAACAGGGGGTGGTTAGGGTACGGAAATAAAAGTTCCGTGAAGTGAGTCACATCAGGTTTGGCCCTGTTCAGCCCCGGGAACTGTCCCGGACCCGGTGACGCGGAGATGTCCGTCACGCGGCAACTGATTGAACACTCAATCATCTGGGAAAACGTCCCGAGTCGGGCAAAACAGTCCGTGCATCCTGCATGTAGTCCGCGGGTCCGTGCCAGACTGCTCGCCATGAGCACGACCCGCACGGCAGCACGCACGACCGCCCGGCCCGCACGAGGAGGCCCGACGAACCTCGCCGACCTCGCGGCGGCCGCCGACGAGCACACCGTCGCCGACGCGCATCAGGGCCAGGTGTTCCTCGGCATCCTCCACCGCGAGAACGACAGCGTCGCCGCGGCACTCACGACCGCCGAGACCTGTGCGCGGATCGAACGCGGCAGCGGCTCCGTCACCGCCGCCCAGCGATACGAGGCGGAGGCCCGGCGGCTGCGCGAGACCCAGCGGGAGCTGCACTGCATGATCGCGAACCTGCGGAGCCGCTTCGCGGCGTCCGGCTCCTGAGCGGACGCGCCGAGCGACCGGCCGACTCGGGCCCCCGACGCCTCGGGCCCCTGACTACAACGACTCGGGCCCCCGATCCGCGTGGATCGGGGGCCCGAAGTGATGGTGGGCGAAGGGGGACTTGAACCCCCACGTCCCGAAGGACACTGGCACCTGAAGCCAGCGCGTCTGCCATTCCGCCACTCGCCCGAGCGACTGGAAAACAGTAACACACCCTCTCGGCGAACAACGATTCGCCTGCACAGGGGCCCTTTTCCGCCACTGCACCGGACCGTGGGGGTGGGGCCGCCCCCTCCGACGGGCCGGATCGGACGAAAAGTCGATACCATGCAGAAGCGAGCTCTGCATTGCGACACGCAGACCGGAAAGGGGGTCGCCGTGGGTATCGCGCAGCGATTCGAGCGCAAGCTGCAGGCTGCCGTCAGCGACGTGTTCGCGCGCGTCTTCGGTGGCGGTGTAGTTCCGCAGGAAGTGGAGGCCGCGCTCCAGCGCGAGGCCACCGACGGCGTCCAGCAGCTCGACCGGGGCCACATGCTGGCGCCCAACCGGTACGTGATCACGATCAGTGAATCCGATCACGAAGCCCTCGCCGCGGATCGGGACTTGACGGTGAAGGCGTTCGCGCGTCACCTTGAGGACTTCATCCGCGAGCAGGGGTGGCAGACCTACGGTCAGATCCAGGTCGCATTCGAGTCGTCGGCGGCACTGCACACCGGGCAGTTCCGCACGCACGGGTCGGTCGACCCCGACGTCGGGCGCTCACCGGTGCGCGCCCCGGCCTCGCGGACACCGCACAACCGTTCAACCGTGACCCCCGACCCAGGAGTTGGCTCGATGACGCAGAATCCAGGCTACGACCCAAGCCGTGACCCCGCCGAGAGCGCCGAACCGCAGTACGCGCGGAACGGTCACGCGCACGTAGGCCAGGATCAGCGCTACCAGCAGGGCCAGCGGAACGGCGGGGCGTACCCTGCCGCGCAGGCGCCCTACGGCGGCGAGCCGCAGGGCGGTTACGACGCCGGCGGCTACGAGCAGCAGGACTACGGCCGGGCCGGGAGCCACGAGGACCGGGGCTACGGCGAGGACCGGGGCTACGGCGGCCACTCCGGACAGGCGTACAGCCAGGACTACGGGCGCGACTACTCCCCGCAGTACCCGGCGCAGCAGGCCTACGGCGACGACCGCTACCAGGGCGGGTACGGCCAGCCCGGCGGCTACGACCAGGGCTACGCCGACCAGGCTTACGGCCAGCAGGGCTACGCCGGACAGGGCTACCCCGACCAGGGCTACGCGGAGCAGGGTTACGGCCAGCAGGCCTACCCCGACCAGGGCTACGCGGATCAGGGCTATGCGGATCAGGGCTACGGCGCCGGCGCGTACCAGCCGCCGCAGGCCGGCCGGGTGCTGACCGCGACGCTCCAGCTCGAGGACGGCAGCGGGCGCTACTACCAGCTCCGGGAGGGCAGCAACATCGTCGGACGCGGGCAGGACGCCCAGTTCCGGCTGCCGGACACCGGTGTCTCCCGGCGCCACATCGACATTCGCTGGGACGGGCAGGTGGCCATGCTCTCGGATCTCGGTTCGACCAACGGCACCACCGTCAACGGCGCACCCGTGCAGGACTGGCAGCTCGCCGACGGCGACGTGATCCGGGCGGGACACTCGGAGATCCTGGTGCGCATTCTCTGAGCGCCGGGGACCGAGACCCGATCGGAACCGGCACGAGACCCATCCGACGCGTCGGCAACGCGCCGGACGATGCGTCTCGTCGCCCGGGGTCCGTATTGTGGGTGACCGCAGCGCACCGGACGACACCGCACCGGGCCGATACGCAGAAGGAGGGCGAGCCGTGCAGGGGCTGATTCTGCAGCTGACCCGGGCGGGGTTCCTGCTCCTGCTGTGGTTGTTCATCTGGGCGATACTGCGCACGCTGCGGTCGGACATCTACGCGGGTGCCGCGCGTCCGGTCCCGCGTTACTCGCCGCGCAACCAGTCGGTGCTGCCTTCGCTGGGCCGTGGCAAGTCCGCGAAGTTCCTGGTGGTGACCCAGGGCGCGCTCGCGGGCACCCGGATCACGCTCGGTACCCAACCGGTCCTGATCGGCCGGGCCGACGACTCGACCCTCGTCCTCACCGACGACTACGCGTCCACCCGGCACGCCCGCCTGTCGCCGCGGGGATCGGACTGGTACGTCGAGGACCTGGGCTCGACCAACGGCACGTATCTGGACCGCGCCAAGGTCACCACCGCCGTCCGCGTACCCCTGGGCACACCTGTCCGGGTCGGGAAGACCGTGATCGAGCTCCGCCCGTGACCCTCGTACTGCGTTACGCCGCCCGCAGCGACCGCGGCTTGGTTCGTTCCAACAACGAAGATTCCGTGTACGCGGGGGCCCGCCTGCTCGCCCTCGCCGACGGAATGGGTGGCCACGCCGCCGGCGAGGTCGCCTCGCAGCTGATGATCGCGGCGCTCGCCCACCTCGACGACGACGAACCCGGCGGGGACCTGCTCGGCAAGCTCGCCGCCGCCGTGCGCGAAGGCAACGCCGCCATCGCCGATCAGGTCGAGGAGGAACCCGAACTCGACGGCATGGGCACCACGCTCACCGCCATCCTCTTCGCCGGCAGCAAGCTCGGCCTCGCCCACATCGGCGATTCGCGCGCCTATCTGCTGCGCGACGGCCAGCTCACCCAGATCACCCGCGACGACACCTTCGTGCAGTCCCTCGTCGACGAGGGCCGCATCACGCCCGAGCAGGCGCACAGCCATCCGCAGCGGTCGCTGATCATGCGTGCCCTCACCGGCAGCGAGGTCGAACCGACCCTCATCGTGCGCGAGGCGCGCGCCGGCGACCGCTACCTCATCTGCTCCGACGGCCTGTCCGATGTCGTCAGCGACGAGACCATCGCCAACACGATGAGCGAGGGCACGCAGGACGAGTGCGCCGACCGGCTCATCGAACTCGCTCTGCGCAGCGGCGGCCCCGACAACGTCACCGTCGTCGTCGCCGACGTCATCGACCTCGATTACGGCCAGAGCCACCCGATCGTCGCCGGCGCCGCGTCCGGGGACGACGAGGACACCCCGCCGCCCAACACCGCCGCGGGCCGCGCCGCCGCGATGCGTCCGCCGCGTGCCACGCCCAAGCGCGTCGTCGTGCAGAACGAGCCCGAGCCCAAGCGCAAGCGCAGCCGGATGTGGTGGCCGCTCGTCGCGGTCGTGGTGCTCGGTCTGCTCGTCGCCGGTGCCGCCGTGGGCCGCACGATGATCCGCAGCTACTACTACGTCGGCGACGACGACGGCCGCGTCACGGTGCTGCGCGGCGTACCCGGCAACATCCTCGGCTACTCGCTGCAGGAACAGTCTCTCGTCGGCTGCCTCGCCGACGACGGAACCCTGACCCTGACGTCCCCGCAGGAAGCCGACTGCCGCGTCATGCTGGTCGACGACCTGCAGCCGGCCGCCCGCGAGCAGGTGCGGGCGGGCCTGCCCTCCGGATCCCTCGACGACGCGCGCACCCAGATGAACCGCCTCGCCGAGAACGACCTGCTCCCGGTGTGCGTCGAGGAACAGCCGGCCCCGACGCCCGCACCGGCTCCGGCGCCCGCACCGGCTCCCGCACCGGCCCCGACGGCAGCTCCCGCGTCGGAGCCCGCACCCGCCGCGGCACCGGCCCCCGCACCGACCCCCACG